>NZ_CAXATZ010000030.1:0-36635 GCF_963971605.1 uncultured Xanthomarina sp. | reverse complement strand
GATATACTGATATGTTAACAGACTTGGGGTTTCCCAAGGAGAAGTTAACCACGATTGTCCCAGGAGAAACTGGTGCGACATTTCCGATGAAAAAAATAAAAATTGGAATTTTAATTTATAATTTATGTATATAGCTCAAGCTTTTAATGCGTTACACGATTGGTGGAGATATTTAGTTGGAATTGTCTTCGTTATTATTGCTGTGGTCATCGGTCAAATTCCGTTTACTGTAGCTGTTTTTATGAAAGCCATTAACGATGGTGAAAGTGTTTTTGGATTGGACGAAACCCAGATGATGACCATGTTGGAACCCAACCTAAATTTGTTTTTAATGTTGCTTTCTTTTGCAATAGGCTTGATTGGGCTGTTTCTGGTTGTAAAATTTCTACACAAGCAAAGTATCACATCTTTAACAACAGTAAGGCCCAAAATTGACTGGAATCGTATTTGGTTTGCTTTTATTTTATGGGGAATTGTAAGCTCTGGTTTTATTACTTTGGATTATTTTTTGTCTCAAGATTATGTGGTTAATTTTAAATTGCAGCCTTTTATTATTTTATGTGTCATAGCTATAGTATTGGTACCATTGCAAACCAGTTTTGAAGAATATTTGTTTAGAGGCTATTTAATGCAAGGCATAGGTGTTTTGGCCAAGAATAAATGGGTACCACTATTAACGACCTCCTTTATATTTGGGATGTTGCATATTGCCAATCCAGAAGTGGACAAATTAGGAAACGTAATTATGGTTTATTATATAGGAACAGGTTTGTTTTTGGGAATCATGACATTAATGGATGAAGGCATGGAGCTTGCTTTAGGATTTCATGCAGCCAACAATTTGTTTACAGCTTTGTTGGTCACAGCCGATTGGACAGCCTTTCAAACACATTCTGTATTAAAGGATATGGCAGAACCAACTTCTGCTAGTTTTACAGAAATATTTATGCCAGTTTTTATACTGTTTCCATTGCTCTTGTTTGTTTTTTCCAAAAAATATCACTGGACCAATTGGTCGGAAAAATTATTTGGTCCTGTTGAAGCACCTTTACTTGAAACAGCCCATCCAGATTCAACCACAGAAGACAATAACCTTATAGAATAACCTTCATGATTCCTACTTACGATAAAGTTCACAATAAATTTAAATTGAACAACAGAAATTATTCATATGAAGAATTAAAAGAAGTTGCTTATAGTTTTATCAAAGAAGGAAAACCTTTTGAGAAGGCACTTGGCGATTTTTTGGCTGATTGGTTGGACTCCAAAGATTACATAAAGACCAAAACTTCTGGAACCACTGGAAAACCTAAAACCATAAAAATAAAAAAACAAGCCATGGTGCATTCTGCCATTGCAACTGGAAATTATTTTGGGTTAAAACCAGGAGACAAAGCCTTACATTGTTTGCCAACCCAATTTATTGCTGGTAAAATGATGCTGGTTCGTGCCATTATTTTAGGACTACAAATAGATGTTGTTGAACCTGCAAGTGTTTTAAATTTCAATACAAAAAAACACTATACCTTTTGTGCCATGGTCCCAATGCAGTTACAACAAAACATAAAAAAAATAAGCCATATAAAAACCCTGATTATAGGTGGCGCTCCTTTGTCCTTTAATCTTAAAGAGCAAATAAAAAACTTGAAAACCAAAGTTTATGCAACGTACGGTATGACAGAGACCATTACACATATTGCAGTTATGCCCTTAAACCATGTTGATGATGATACGTCCAATCCAAGAGTTAAAAACATCTACCACACACTTCCTAATATCAAGATTTCGCAAGATGAAAGACATTGTTTAGTGATTGAGGCACCTCAACTAACCAAAGGGAAATTGGTTACCAATGATGTTGTAACGCTTTATTCCAATACATCTTTTGAATGGTTGGGAAGAATAGATAACGTGATAAACTCTGGTGGGATTAAATTATATCCAGAACAAATAGAGAAGAAGTTGCAGTCTAAGATCACTAACCGTTTTTTTGTTGCTTCAGAGTCTGATAAAAAACTTGGTGAGAGGCTAATCCTAGTTTTGGAAGCTGCTAACAATAATTTACCAGCTACTATTTTTGATGATTTGGATGGTTATGAAAAACCAAAGAGGGTATATGCAGTTTCAAAATTCATTGAAACCACTTCGGGTAAATTGCAGCGTTCAAAAACATTAGAGCTTATTGCCTAATTACATTTGCATTTTTAAATAGTAATCCACAGAATGCTTACCAGAACCGTAAAACACAAAAAACACACACACCAAAAATGTTGCACTTGCCAATAACAAATTGGCTGTGTTAAAGTCTCCCATAAAGTTTACAAGTATGGCTCCAATCAACACAGGAATTTGAACAATAATTGCCCAACGGGTTAATAAGCCAAAAGCAATTAAAATACCACCAACCAAATGGGAAGCTGCTACATAATGAGCCAAAATCATACTTCCAGCATAAGTGTTCAAGGGTTTGATAAGTTCCACCAACAATTCGGTGTTGGATACAAAATGGACACCTTTCATAAAAAGAAAAACGCCTAACGCAATTCGTAAAACATCTAATGGGTAATACGTATGCGCATTAGCCCATTTGTTTAAGGATTTAATTGTTCCCATAACGAAAATGTTTGATTTTCAGTTATTAAGGTACAAAATTTTAGTGAAATATGGAAGTTTAAACTTGAATAACTCCAAGATTAAACTTTTTTTCAATGGGAGCATGATTGGCAGCTTCAATTCCCATACTGATCCATTTTCTGGTATCCAATGGGTCGATAATGGCATCTGTCCATATTCTGGAAGCAGCATAATATGGCGAAACTTGCTTGTCGTAACGGTCTTTAATCTTATTAAAGAGTTCCTCTTCCTTTTCTTTGGTGATAACTTCCCCTTTCTTTTTAAGCGATGCAGTTTCTATTTGCAATAACACTTTGGCAGCACTATTACCACTCATCACAGCCAATTCGGCACTTGGCCATGCAATTATTAATCGTGGGTCGTAAGCTTTTCCACACATGGCGTAATTTCCGGCGCCATAACTGTTTCCAAGTATGACAGTGAATTTAGGAACCACAGAATTGCTCACGGCATTCACCATTTTGGCACCATCTTTAATGATCCCTCCATGTTCACTTTTACTTCCTACCATAAAACCGGTAACATCCTGTAAAAACACCAAAGGAATTTTCTTTTGATTGCAATTGGCAATAAATCGGGTTGCTTTATCTGCAGAGTCGTTATAGATAACACCACCAAATTGCATTTCGCCTTGTTTGGTTTTTACCAGTTTTCTTTGGTTGGCAACAATCCCAACTGCCCAACCATCAATCCTGGCATAAGCTGTAATAATGGTTTTTCCGTAACCAGCTTTGTATTCTTCAAATTCGCTATTATCAACCAAACGTTTGATGATTTCATACATATCGTATTGGTCAGCACGTGATTTTGGCAGAATGCCATAAATGTCTTCTTGTTTTTCTTTAGGCTTAGCAGGAGTAGAGCGATTAAAACCAGCTTTATCAAAATCGCCAATTTTATCAATAATATTTTTTATTCTATCCAAAGCGTCTTTATCATCTTTTGCTTTATAGTCTGTAACTCCCGAAATTTCACAATGAGTGGTGGCTCCACCAAGGGTTTCATTATCTATGGTTTCACCAATGGCTGCTTTAACCAAATAACTACCAGCTAAAAAGATACTACCGGTTTTATCCACTATCATGGCTTCATCACTCATTATGGGCAAATAGGCACCACCAGCCACACAACTACCCATAACGGCAGCGATTTGTGTAATGCCCAAACTGCTCATTATGGCATTGTTTCTAAAAATTCGTCCAAAATGTTCCTTATCTGGAAAAATTTCGTCCTGCATAGGAAGATATACTCCAGCAGAATCCACTAAATATATAATTGGCAACTTGTTTTCTATGGCAATTTCCTGAGCACGTAAATTCTTTTTTCCGGTTATAGGAAACCAAGCTCCTGCTTTTACAGTGGCATCGTTGGCAACTACCATACATTGCTTTCCTTTAATGTAACCAATTTTCACCACAACGCCTCCAGACGGACAGCCACCATGTTCTTCGTACATGTCTTCACCAGCAAAAGCGGCAATTTCTATGCTATTTTTTTCTGCATCCAAAAGGTAATCAATACGCTCTCTTGCAGTCATTTTACCTTTGGAATGGTGTTTTTCAATATTCTTTTTTCCTCCTCCAAGCTTTACTTGGGCTAAACGTTTTTTTAATTCTGAAACTAAAAGTTTATTGTAATCTTCGTTTTTGTTGAAGTTTATGTCCATAGAAATATTTATTTGCTACGAATTTACAAAAGTAGAACATGGTTTAAAAGCGAATATTTTGTTAAATAATATTACATGGAATTAGTTTCCTTGGAAACTATTTGCATTTTACATATATTTGCAATGAAACATAAATAGGTTATCCTCATTCAAGGACATTAAAAATATAATACAATACATGAAACACATTTTAGCATTTGCAGGAAGTAACAGCAAAGATTCCATTAACAAACAATTGGCCGTTTACGCTTCAAGATTGATTGACGATGTAACTGTTACCATTTTGGATTTAAATGATTTTGAATTACCAATTTACAGTAAAGACTTAGAAGCAGAACAGGGAATTCCAGCAAACGCTCTGTCATTTCTGGATCACATAAAAAAATGTGATGGTATTATTTTGTCATTGGCTGAGAACAATGGAGCTTATACAGCAGTGTTTAAAAACATTTTTGACTGGTTATCCAGGGCAGAACAGAAAACCTTTTTAAACAAGCCCATGTTGTTAATGGCAGCAGCACCTGGAGCTAGAGGAGGCGCTTCGGTTTTAGCCATGGCAATGGACAGGTTTCCAAGACACCAAGCACAAATTATTGCAGATTTTTCTTTGCCATTTTTTGAAACCAATTTTTCAGATGGAAAAATAACCAACAAAGAGCTTGATGACGCATTAAAAAACAAGATTAATTTATTTAAAAACGCCATATAATTATGAATATACAACATGAAGACAATGGAACTAGAGGTAAGTTTTACATTGAAATAGACAATAAACAAGAAGCAGAAATGACCTATCGTTATAAAAATAACAACATTATTGATATAGATCATACCGAAGTCAAAGAAACTTTAAAAGGACAAGGAATAGGTTATAAATTAATTGATGCAGCTGTTTCCTTTATGAGGGAAAACAACTTAAAGGCTGCACCAACCTGTTCTTATGCCAAGGCCGTTTTTGAGAAAAAACAAGACCAGTACAAAGATGTTATTGCTTAAAATTGTTGCAAAGGAATAAATGACATGGGAAATCTTTCAAAAGAAATCAACTCGAAATTTGCAAATGCTAAGGTGAAAGCCCTAGTCAATGTTTTATACACGGCAAATTGGATTTCCAGTTTTCAAAACGAGTTTTTTAAGCCTTTCGGGATTTCTCCTCAGCAGTACAATATTCTTCGAATCCTGAATGGCACAGACCAAGCTTTGAAGGTACAAACCATTAAAGAGCGTATGATAGAGCGTTCTCCCAATGCAACCAGGTTAATGGATAAACTCATTGCCAAACAGTTTATAGAGCGTTTTCCCTGTATGGACGACAGGAGAGTGGTTTACATAAAAATCACTAAAACAGGAAAACAACTTTTAGAAAGTATTTCGGAAGATTTTAATCACGATTTGCTAAAAAACATTTCTGAAGAAGAAGCTAAACAATTAAGCGATTTATTGGATAAAATGAGATAATAAATTCCTAAGGAAAGAAAAATTTCAACACTAGCTTTTCAACTAGAAATTTGAGTTATTACTTTTTTTAAAAACAGGATATAATTTTAATTAATCACTTTCCATTGAAAAAATTGAAACCTACTTTCTTGTCTGCAATAGGCAGACGAGGCAATAAAAATTTACTATAAAATGAAAACAGTATTACATAAAGCAGAAGATAGAGGTTATGCCAATCATGGATGGTTACAGGCAAATCATTCCTTTAGTTTTGCAGGTTATTTCAACAAAGACAAAATTCAATTTGGTGCATTAAGAGTTTTAAATGACGATATCATTGCCCCAAAAATGGGTTTTGGAACTCATCCACATGACAATATGGAAATTGTAACCATTCCACTAAGTGGTGTTTTAAAACATCGCGACAGTATGCATCAAAACTGGCAGCAAGTACTTCCTGGAGAAGTACAGGTTATGAGTGCAGGAACAGGTGTACAGCATTCAGAAATCAATGGTTCGGATGATACACATTTGAGTTTGTTTCAAATTTGGATCATGCCAAATAAACAACATGTGGAACCTCGTTATGACCAAAAATCATTTCATGATGAAGACAGACAAAACAAACTGCAAACTTTAGTCACTTCCATAGATGAAAATCACGAAGGAAGTTTAAAAATTCATCAAGATGCCATAATTTCCAGAATAGATTTGGACAAAGGAAAAACATTTGAGTATACTTTAAAAAGCGACAATCATGGCGTGTATGTAATGACTGTTTTTGGACAAGTAAGCATTGCAGACGTCACCTTAGGGACTCGTGATGCATTGGGTGTTTCAAATGCAGTAGGTTTTTCAATAGATGCAATGGAGGGATCCAGCTTATTGTTTATAGAGGTTCCCATGGGATAACCCATAAAAATAGTTCAATTAAAAAGCAGCTATTTCAATGCGTTTTTTGTTTAAAAAATATCGATATTTGCATTTCTACTAATTACAAATTTTAGATATAATGGCAATGAATAAAAATACCGTTTTAGCTTGGGCAACGTGGATTATGATTTTTGTAGGATTAGCTTTAATTGCTTTGGGAGCATTTAGATACGACGATGTTGCAGGCTGGGGTTTTGCTGCTGTAGGAATTGGTTTTTTTGCTGTAGCATGGGTTTTTAACGCGCTAAAAGGAAGAGTCTAAGAGTTTGTGGTTTAAAACTACAAGCTAATTCTATTTAACAATTTAACTTATTAAAAAAATGAGCGATGATAAAAAAGTAATTTTCTCTATGTCTGGTTTAACCAAGACCTATCAGAGCGCCAATACTCCAGTTTTAAAGAATATTTATTTAAGTTTCTTTTATGGAGCCAAAATAGGGATTTTAGGACTTAACGGTTCTGGTAAATCCACCTTATTGAAAATAATTGCTGGCGTTGATAAAAACTATCAAGGAGATGTAGTGTTTTCTCCTGGGTATACAGTTGGATACTTGGAACAGGAACCAAAACTGGACGAGACCAAAACCGTTATGGAGGTTGTAAAGGAAGGAGCAGCTGAAACAGTTGCCATTCTGGAAGAATATAATAAAATTAATGATATGTTTGGTCTGGAAGAAGTTTATAGCGATCCAGATAAAATGGAAAAGCTCATGAACAGACAAGCTGTGCTCCAGGACCAAATTGATGCTTCAGATGCTTGGGAATTGGATACCAAACTTGAAATAGCCATGGACGCCTTGCGAACTCCTGAAGGTGATAAAAAAATTAGTGTGCTCTCTGGTGGAGAAAAACGCCGTGTAGCTTTATGTAGATTGCTTTTACAAGAACCAGATGTATTATTGTTGGATGAGCCTACCAACCACTTGGATGCCGAGTCGGTTCATTGGTTGGAACATCATTTGGCACAGTACAAAGGCACTGTAATTGCTGTGACACACGATAGATATTTCTTAGATAATGTAGCAGGTTGGATTTTAGAGTTGGATAGAGGAGAAGGGATTCCTTGGAAAGGGAATTATTCGTCATGGTTGGATCAAAAATCCAAACGTATGGCACAAGAAGGAAAATCTGCTTCCAAGCGTCAAAAAACCCTAGAACGTGAGTTGGAATGGGTTAGACAAGGTGCTAAAGGAAGACAAACCAAGCAAAAAGCCCGTTTAAAAAATTACGATAAACTATTGAGTCAAGACCAAAAACAATTGGACGAAAAACTGGAGATTTACATTCCAAATGGACCTCGTTTAGGAACCAATGTTATTGAAGCCATTGGAGTAAGTAAGGGTTATGACGATAAATTATTATACGACAATTTAAATTTCAACCTTCCTCAAGCTGGTATTGTTGGTATTATTGGACCAAATGGAGCTGGTAAAACCACCATTTTTAAAATGATTATGGGCGAAGAAACTCCTGATAAAGGGGAGTTTAAAGTAGGTGAAACAGCAAAAATTGCCTATGTGGACCAAACCCATTCCAATATAGATCCTGAAAAAACCATTTGGCAAAATTTTAGCGATGAGCAAGAATTGATTATGATGGGAGGAAAACAAGTCAATTCCAGAGCCTATTTAAGTCGTTTTAATTTTAGTGGGAGTGAACAAAACAAAAAAGTAAAAATGCTTTCTGGTGGAGAACGAAACAGATTGCATTTGGCCATGACACTTAAAGAAGAAGGAAACGTCCTGTTGCTGGATGAGCCAACAAACGATTTGGATGTTAATACCTTAAGGGCTTTAGAAGAAGGTCTGGAAAATTTTGCTGGTTGTGCTGTAATTATTAGTCACGACAGATGGTTCTTGGACAGAATTTGTACACACATTCTTGCTTTTGAAGGAAACTCCGAAGTGTATTTCTTTGAAGGTAGTTTTAGTGACTACGAAGAAAACAAAAAACAACGTCTTGGAGGCGATTTGATGCCTAAACGAATTAAATATAGAAAATTAGTAAGATAAATTTTTATATGGAAACAAGTAAAAAGCCTGCAATTGCAGGCTTTTTAGTTTTATGGAAACATAATTGGTTTTAATTGTTATCGTACAGGTGACTTTCTGTAAAATCTTTGTAAACTTTAGTTTCTTCATCGGTATCTGAAGAGAACGATTGACTTAGTTTTTCACTTTCTTTCCTTAATAAATAAGATTTCCTTAACCCTAAAATCAAAAGCACCAAGAAAAAAATAACTGAAATAGATAAGGCTGTAACAATACTGGATTGTTCAATAAGCGCCAAGGAGAAGGTTCCTGAAAGTGAAAATACTTGTGACATTGTAGGTACTTGATTTGGTTAATAGCTAATCAAATATAAACATTTTTTTTAACTAAACAACTAGTTATTAAAAGACTATGGATTTTTGTACCAATCCAATTGTATCACTTCTATGTCTTTGTTCCCTTTGTTTACAAGTGATTTAAATTTTTCTACATCACTAAAACCCTCGGTTCCTCTGTAATGATATGGATAAACTTGTTTAGGTTTAAAATCCAAAACTGCACTGGCTGCACTTTCAACGGTCATGGTGTATGGCAAATTCATACAAACAAATGCCATATCTATATCCTTTAATTGTCTCATTTCAGGAATGTCTTCAGTATCACCAGAGATATAAACACGTTTGCCTCCAAATTCTACAATATAACCATTGCCACGACCTTTAGGATGGTACTGCAAAGCGTCTTCCCTTAAATTATACATAGGAACCGAATATACTACCACATCCAAACCAGTTTTTGTGTAATCTACTTTGGCATTATTTCTTACAGCAAACATGTTGTATTGCAAAGGTTCAGGTATTTTAATGGCTACATCAGGAGGTACTATGGGCTGGGCAGAATCTGTCATGACACTTTTAAAAGTTTCCAAATCGAAGTGGTCTCCATGAATGTCTGTAATTAAAATAACACTTGGTGGTTTTTCATCTTTATATAACTCTGCGCCACCAACAGGATCTACATAAATTACAATGTCTTCGTGTTCTAAGATAAAACTTGCATGGTTAATGGGCTTTACAGTAATATCTGAAATGGTTTTTTTATTTACAATTTCAGCAACCGTGTCCGTTTGCACTCGTTCCTCGTTAAATTTGGATGTTTGTTTATCAGATTTACAACTAAATGATAAACACGTTACAATGCATAAAGTTAATATAGTGAGTTTCTGTTTCATTTGAAATATGGTATTTAAAATATAAAATTATTAAAAATTGGCAACTAACTGAATTTTTTCATCAAATCTTCAACCACCAATGCAATTTGTTTGTTCTTGGCTTTATGTTCCAAACGAATGGCAGGCGCCTGACGTACCTGGCAATCTTTTATATTACATCGTTCGCAAGTGACACCTACATCCATTTGCTGGATATTTGCATGTTCTAAAAAAGCTAGTTTTCTCAGTAATTGTTTGTCTATCAACAAACCCAATGCGATGCTTCTAAAATGGCCTTCTTTAAACGGGTCTTTTGTAGCAGAAGAGAGCACCAAATATCGCATATCATCGCTTGGATAATTTGATATTTGCATATTGAAAATATGTTCTTTTTGTGTATTGCTTATTTCTTTTAAAACCTTTAAAGATACCCAGCGCCTGCAATAATGTTCGTTGGATTCGTTGGCATGTGGAGAGTGTTGATGCGATAAATGCAATTCTTTTTTAAGATGAAACCTTTCGGTTCCTGCACGATGTGTAAACCTTAAAAAAAACAGGTTTTGAATGTTGAATTCTTTTGGTAAAATATTGGTTAAACGTTGATAAAACGATTCTGGCGACGCATTAAAAGATTTAATGATATCTAAAAACAGAGTTTCGTCAAATGCTTTTTTAGCAAAAAGCTTATGGAGTTTTTCTGAAATGGATGCTTTAGGTAAAATTAAGGCACCAGCAAAATAAGAGGCATAAAAATTATTTAGGACTTGATCGAAATTTTCAAATTTAATCCATGAAAAGGTATACAGTCGTTCCTTGAATTCCAGATAATTATAAGCTAGTTCTTTAGCATAAATGAAGGTCTTTTGTGCTTCGTCCATTCTACTTGCCAAAAGCAATGTTTTTGTATTGGGTACATAAACAGAACGTAAATTGTCCAGTTCTTGATGTTTGTCAAGTTCTGTTTGGTTCATGGTATAGCCAAATTCTTCAATAAGGATTTCTTCCAATTCGTGTGAAGTAATTGGTTTTGTTAAATCAATTTGATAGGCTTTGGCGAAGGAAACAACACTTTGTTCTATTTCATCAAAATAGTTGTTGTTGGCTTCTTGGAAAGAACGAACGGAAGCCAAATAAAAACTCTCACGGCTAAAGTTATAATTTTGGGCAATTTCTATAATGGTGCTAATAAAGGCATTTACCTTGGCAGGAGCATTGGCTACAATATCAATTAAATTGCTTTCCTTGATGCCAAATAGTTCAAGAGGGATTTCCTTAAGTATTTTAGATTGAAGAATCTCACCTATGGGAGCTAAGTTCTTATCCAGCTTTAAAGAAACCATTTGGTCGTATGGAACATCCAATTTTTCTGAAAGGATGGCAATTTTATCGGGTTTGGGATATTTTTTCCCTTTTTCAATTTCGTTTAAATACGATTTTGATAAGCCTGATAGCTTGGAAAGCCCAAAAAGAGATAAGTTTCTTTCGGTTCGTTTTTGTTTTAATTTTAAACCAAAGATGAGTTTAATATAGTCTTCTTCCATGATTACAAAGATAGCTTTTTATGCGAACGTTCGTTTTTCGAAATCACTTATAGCATTATAGCTTTAAAGTCATTTTAATATCGCTTCGCTTATACGGACTGTTCTCTTCAACAGGTACTTCATTAAAACCAAACTTTCTGTAAATATAAATGGCATTTTCAAGTTTTCTGTTAGAGTAGAGTATGAGCTCTTTAAAAGCATGTTTTCTTGAAAATTCCAAGCAATGCTGCATTAAATGTTGTCCAATTTTAAGGCCACGATATTTTGGAGCCACAGCCATTTTGGTCAATTCATAAACAGCTGTTTTAGTGGTTGGCATTAAAGCTACAGTACCAATAATGGTATCTTTCATTTTTACAAAAAAAATATGTCCACCAGGTTCTATTATATACTTTTTCGGTTTGCTTAGCACCTCCTCGTCAAAAGGTTCCACATAAAAATAAGTTTGCAACCATTCTTTGTTTAGAGAGTAAAAATCATTGGAATATGCTTTTTGGAATGGAATAATGTCAATGTGCATTGGCTCTTAAGAAATCTGTAATTAAATAAGTAATAAGTTTACCTACCTGTGTTTCTGTTTCTGGTGTTGGTGCAGCTTCGCAAATGTGCAGATAGGTTGCGTTGGGATCCTTGCCAAAATATGAAACAAAACGTCTGGTGTCATTAACACTAAACCCACTAGGTGTCATAGCACTACTAGGAATGTTTAGTATGGCGTCACAATCTATTTCTATTCCAAAAGGATGGTCTGACACATGATGGAGCGCTTTGGACATTTCTGCTTTAAATTTCACTTCTTTTCTTATAAATAAGGATTCAAAGGTATTGTAAGCAATGTTTTTAAGGTTGTCCAAGGTTTTAAACACCTCCATGGAGGTGTAATTTTCATGCAATCCAAATATGAAATACTTTCTTAAAAACCCTTCAGAATAAGCATATTTAAATCCATTGCCACTGTGTCTGCCTTCTTCTTTTCTAAAATCTGTATGTGCATCAAAGTTAACCACGTTTACACGTGCGTTTAAAGCTAAAGAAGTTCCTTTTAGGTTACCATATGCATTGTTGTGACCGCCACCAATGATAATGGGTTTTTTTCCGGCTTTAACAATTTTGTAAATAATATCTGAAACCTCAGCATCTATTTTAGAAACCATTTTTCGGGCTTTTAAAACGTCTTTAGGATGATTTTGGTCCAATAAGGATAATTTTTTTAAAAGCGAATCGAAGTTTAAATGACCTAGTACCAGGACTCTATCTGCGTGGGTAAATGTGTTGGCTTGAATATTTAACAAAATTTTAATTGTAGCATCCCAAGCAGCTGAAGTCCCTGATTTTCCGTAGTTTGCGAAAACCCCTACATCTTCAGGGACTCCAAGAATTACATAATCAACGTCCAAACTTTTAATATCCTCGTATATATTGGAAATGTCGGTTAACATTTTAATATGTTCACCAAATTTGGATTCGGCTGGTCTTTTTTTAAGCAGCTTTTTTAAAGTTGAAGGATTAAATAAAACAAGTTTGTCTTCCATTTTGGCTAGATATTAAAGAAGTTAAAATTACATTTTTTTAGACAAAAAAAACTAAAACCGGAATTAAATTAAAAACAACAAACACAAATAACAATGGAAAACAACAAAAATAACAACATGGGTTTAAAAGTGGCTTTGGGCATTGCCTTGGTACTTTTTTTAGGAGCTGCTTTTTATTCTTTCAACCTGTTAAAAGATAAGAAAGAAACAGAAGCACAATTAATAGAGGAAAAACAATTGGTCATGAAAGACTTAAGTAATATGGCCAAGCAATACGATATTGTAATAGGAGACAATGAAATTGCCAATAAAAATTTAGTTGAAGCCAAAGCTAGAATTCAAGGTTTAATTGATTCGTTACAAATTTCTGAAACCAATGTAAAAAGCTTGTGGAGATACAAGTCCAAATACCTAGCCTTACAAAAAGAAATGGATGTATTGTTAACAGAAAACGATAAGTTAAAAATTGAAAATTCCTTATTAGCTACATCTTTGGATAGTACAAGGGTTCGATTGGAAGAGCGTACCATGTTTACAGATTCATTAATGGTTCAAAATACAGCATTAGCAGAAGTTGTTGAAAATGCGGCTGTTTTAACCACTGTTGGCCTAAAAGGCTATGGTGTTATTGAAAGATCTTCAGGGAAATTGATTCCAACAGAAAGGGCTGGACGTTCCGATAAAATTAGAGTATGCTATACAGTTGCCAAAAACGCTTTGGTTCAACCAGGAGAGCAAGAACTTTATGTTCAGGTTATTGATCCTAAAAACAACACCTTGGGTGTAAACGAACAAGTTCAATTTGGAGAAAAGACACTTAATTACAGTTTGGTAAGCAAATTTAATTACGAAAATGCAAACTTAAATATTTGTGAATTTGTGACTCCAAATGCTGATGGTTTTGAAAAAGGCCGTTATACCGTTAACGTTTTCAATGAAAAGGACTTGGTGTCAACTTCAGAATTCACTTTAAAATAACAAGTAGTTATCATTAGTTAATATCCATAGAACTAATAATGACAAAAACCCGAAAGTTTAAGCTTTCGGGTTTTTTTATATCAATTAAGGGTATTTTAATAAATTAAACCATTAATAATTACCTGCTCAATATGGTTTTCGCCAAAGGCATAAGGCATAAAGGCATAGCTTGGTATTTCTTTGGTAATTATTAGGTTGGCTTTTTTCCCTTTGGTAATGCTACCATACATATTACTTATTCCCATGGCATAAGCACCATTAATGGTAGCAGCATTTATGGCTTCTTCTGGTGTCATTTTCATTTTAATACAAGCTGTACTAACTACAAAGTTCATATTGCCACTTGGTGTGGAACCAGGATTGTAATCTGTTGCCAAAGCCAATGGTAGTCCAGCATCAATAAGTTGTCTGCCAGGTGTATAAGGAATGCTTAAAAAGTAGGAGCAGGATGGTAAGGCCACTGGCATGGTATCACTGTTTTTAAGTACTTCAATATCTTCTTGGTCCATTTGCTCTAAGTGATCTACGGAAAGCGCCTGATATTTAACACCCATTTCTACACCACCAAAGGCATTAAACTGGTTGACATGAATTTTAGGAATCAAGCCATGTTCTCTTCCTGTCTTTAAAATACGCTCTGTATCTTCCAGGTCAAAATATCCTTTCTCACAAAACACATCTATGTAGTTTGCTAGTTTTTCGTTGGCTACTTCTGGGATCATTTTATTCACAACCAAATCCACAAAAGCTGTTTTGTTGTTTTTATAGGCCTTAGGTACAGCATGAGCTGCTAATAAAGTAGCCCTTACTTTTACTGGGAATTCCTTTTTCAATCTTTTTATAACACGAAGCATTTTTAGTTCAGCTTCAAGGGTCAACCCGTAACCGGATTTTATCTCAATGGCTCCAGTACCTAACTTGATGACATTTTTTAAGCGTTTGGCCGATTGTTGATATAAGTCTTCCTCAGTGGTGTTTTGAAGTTTTTCGGCAGAATTTAAAATGCCTCCACCACGATTGGCAATGTCTTCATAACTCAATCCGTTGATTCTATCAACAAATTCCTGTTCCCTGTTGCCAGCATATACTATATGTGTGTGAGAATCGCACCAGGTAGGAAGTACTATTTTTCCTGAAGCATCAATTATTTTATCGGCTTCTAAGTTTTGAATATCATCCATGGAGCCATAATCTACAATTGTATCGTGTTCAATAAGCAAGTAGGCATTTTTAATACTGGGAAGCACACGCATGTCTTTTCCTTTTACTACTGAAATGTGTGACTCCCTAACTTGAAGAAGTTCTTTGATGTTTTTAATTAATAGTGACAAAATGTTATGTTTTTTTCAAAGTTCCGTAATTTTTTACTGATAAAAAAAACGCTATCAAGAAAAGATGATAGCGTTTCATGGTTTAGGTGAAAAAAGTCTATTTTTTCACAAACTTATAGCTTGTATTCAATTGATCCAATTTTAAGATGTAGATGCCGTTTTGAAGTTTGGAAACATCCAACCCTTTATTGGTGTTTACTGTTTTACTTAGGATTTTCTTTCCTAAAATGTCATATACAGAAACCCTTTCTGTATTTGATGTTAAACCTTTAAAATAAATTCTATTGGAAGTAGGGTTAGGGTAGATACTTACAGTATTTAATTTGAACTCTTGAGTGCCAATTAAATTTAAATTATTTTCAATCCATTTTAAAGTACCATCTTGATAACCTAATGTAGCAAAATCTATGTCACCATCATTGTCAAAATCGTTTATGGTAAAGTTATACACTTGGTTATGTAAAGTGTTGTTTGTTATTATAGTTTCAGCTCCTAAACCACCAAAGGCATCACTTTCAAACCAGAACACATCGTCATTTTGATTAAGACCATCTGCTGCGACAATATCATTATATCCATCGTTGTTTAAATCTGTTACAAAGGCTATTGAAGGATATTGATGAGAACTTACTGGTACTTCAGTAAAATTCCCGGCTCCATCGTTTTGATAATAAGCAATTTCATGACCAGATAAATCAACTTTAACAATGTCCATGAAAGAATCATCATTTACATCACCAAAATCCAGACCAAACAAATACGTGTTTCCAGTAGAGATATCTCCAACTGCAGATTCTGTAAAACTAACAGGGTTATTATCTGTTAATGGATTGTAATTGTTGTAATACAATTCAACAGTACCAGCATCTGTATTGGCAACCACAATATCTAAATCGGTATCTCCATCTACATCTGCAATGTCAATATTTCCACAGCCTAAACCTGCAGTGGCTGGAACAACATCTTGTTCTGTCCAAGGTAAACCATCGTTAGCAAACCAAATGACCCTGTCTGTATCTCCACTGGCTCCATATACAGATAATACGATGTCCAGTGTAGCATCAGAATCTATATAACCTGTAACAATGGTTCCAGGAGTATCCAAGGAGCTTGAAATGATTGCTTCGTCTGCAAAAGTACCATCTCCATTGTTGGCATACCAAACTAATTTACTCCCACCACTTGATGATGCCAAAACATCATTACCATTTATTCCATCAATATCTGCAATATGAACACCACTTACTAGACTTAAATTTTTTATGATTGGTGCTGCAAAAGTTCCATCTTCATTGTTGATATAAATTTCTACAGTATTTCCCGATTGTGTGCCTACTGCTAAATCTGGATAGGCTCCTGGGTTTAAATGTCCGGAGTCAATGACATACGGATTAGAACCTGTTGATCCAACAGTATGGATTGCAAAGCCTTCCTCTTGACTAAATCCTGCAAAAATTATTGCATTAAAACTAAGGAAATTAAGTAATATTTTTTTCATATTCTTGGTTGGTTATGTTGGTGCTAATATACTGATTTTATTTTATTTAGAGTTTATTTTATACTACCAACCATATCTTCAGGTCTTACCCAAGCATCATATTCCTCAGCAGTAACATAACCTAAATTAATAGCTTCTTCCTTTAAAGTGGTGCCATTTTTATGTGCTGTATTTGCAATTTCAGCAGCTTTGTAATAACCTATTTTGGTGTTTAAAGCTGTTACTAGCATTAACGAATTGTTTAACAGTTGTTTGATAACTTCGTGATTTGGTTCGATACCAATGGCACAATGTTCGTTAAAACTCACGCAGGCATCACCTAAAAGCTGAGCAGATTGCAGCACATTTGCAGCCATCATAGGTTTAAATACATTTAATTCATAGTGACCTTGAGTGCCACCTATTGTCACTGCAACATCATTACCCATAACTTGGGCACAAACCATGGTTAAGGCCTCACATTGAGTTGGATTAACTTTACCTGGCATAATAGAACTTCCAGGTTCGTTTGCCGGAATTATAATTTCACCAATTCCAGAGCGAGGTCCAGAAGCCATCATTCTAATATCGTTGGCAATTTTATTTAAAGAAACAGCCAATTGTTTTAAGGCTCCATGTGTTTCTACCAATGCATCGTGAGCAGCCAAAGCTTCAAATTTATTTTCGGCTGTAACAAAAGGTAAGTTGGTGAATTTTGAGATATATTCTGCTACCAATTCAGCATAACCTTCTGGCGTGTTTAAACCCGTACCAACTGCTGTTCCTCCCAATGCCAGTTCAGACAGGTGTGGCAAGGTGTTTTGTAGGGCTTTTAAGCCATGATCCAACTGTGACACATATCCGGAAAACTCTTGTCCCAACGTTAAAGGTGTCGCATCCATTAAATGGGTTCTACCTATTTTCACCACATTTTTAAATTCAATGGACTTGGTATGGAATGTGTTTCTTAATTGGATGACACCATGAATGGTGTGTTCTACAATTTTTTTATAGGCTGCAATGTGCATGCCAGTAGGAAAGGTATCGTTAGATGATTGTGATTTATTTACATCGTCGTTTGGTTGAATGGTTTTGTCTCCTTCACCAATAACTTTTCCAGCAAGTTGATGTGCTCTATTTGCTATCACTTCGTTAACGTTCATGTTACTCTGTGTGCCAGATCCCGTTTGCCAGATAACCAAAGGAAATTGGTCGTCGTGTTTACCTTCCAGGATTTCATCACAAACTTGAGCGATTAAATCGCGCTTGTCTTCGGAAAGAACCCCTAAGTCACAATTGGTATATGCAGCAGCTTTTTTTAAATACGCAAACCCATATACTATTTCTAATGGCATGGAAGCTGGAGCTCCAATTTTAAAATTATTTCTAGAGCGCTCTGTTTGAGCTCCCCAAAGTTTGTCAGCAGGCACTTTTACTTCGCCCATGGTATCTTTTTCTATTCTAAAATTCATGATTGTAATAAAATTAAATGTCCCACAAAATTACGATTTTATGACTAAATTAGTTAAGAGTTAAAGAGTTATTTGTAAGAAAATATTCAATTAGGATGTTCATCTTGAGTTAAAAAAACTAATTTTATGTAATAAATAGAATAAAACATGCCTATACAATCCAAAAACACTGATAAAATAAGTTTACGCGAAGCCATTTCCATTGGCATTGGAGGAATGGTTGGTGGAGGTATTTTTGCTGTTTTGGGTTTGGCAGTGTCATTAGCTCAAGGAGGAACACCAATAGCTTTCTTTTTTGCAGGAATTATTGCCAGTCTCACTGCTTACAGTTATTCCAAATTATCATTGGCTTTTCCCGATAGAGGAGGAACAGTTAAATTTATAAATCAAGGTTTTGGAAAAACGGTGTTCAGTGGCACCATTAACAATTTGTTATGGGTAAGTTATATAGTGATGTTATCGCTATATGCATCTGCTTTTGGGTCTTATGCTCCCAATCTATACCAGCTTACAGGTAAAACCTCAATGGACTCCCATATTTATTTAAGTGCAATTATTGTTTTGGCAACTGTTATTAATTATTACAGTATATCTGTAGTTAGTAAAATTGAATCATTTGCTGTTATTGTTAAGCTTATTATTTTGTTGGCATTTGTAGGAATTGGCATTCACGGTTTGTTTGGAAATCCAAATTTGGAGCAACTTGCTATATCCAATTGGGAAAGTCCGTTGCTGCTTCTAACTGGAGGCATGGTTATTTTTGTGGCTTATGAAGGGTTTGAATTAATTGCAAATGCAGCGCCAGATATAGTAAATCCAGAAAAGAATGTTTCTAAAGCCTATAACTATTCGGTATGGTTTGTGGTATTTTTATATGTCATTATCGCTATTGTAACAGTAGGTTCGTTGCCTTTTAAAACCATTGCGAAGGCTGAAGATTATGTTTTGGCTGAAGCGGCGAAACCCATGCTTGGACAAGTTGGGTTTACTATTATAACCATAGCAGCATTAATTTCAACTTTCTCTGCCATAAATGCTTCGCTTTATGGTGGAAGTAGGGTAAGTTTTGAAGTGGCAGAAGACGATGAACTACCTCACCATTTAACAAGTACATTGTGGAACAAACCCATTGGATTGTTAATTACTGCAGTTTTAACCTTGTTAATAGCAAACACCTTAGAGCTTGAAAGCATATCAACTGCTGGAAGTGCAGGGTTTTTATTGATTTTTGCCATAGTGAATTATGTGGCATTTAAGCTTTCCAAACAAATTAGTGGAAAAAGAATCATTTCATTGTTTGGTTTTTTAATGTGTGCAATTGCTTTTATAACCTTATTGATTCAGCAATACACTTCTAATTTTGTGGGTGTTATTGTAATCCTATCTATTATATTATGTTGTTTTGTTATAGAATATGTGTATAAAAAACATGTCTCTTAATAAAACACTTAATAAAGATGTTAATAAATCTTAATTTTACTGTTGTGTAAAAAAACCTTTTCATGTATCTTTGCGATAGTTAATTTAAAAAAGAAATTTTCATCATGTTCGAATTTGACCAATACTTAGGATTTATAGCATTTTTAACCATATTAACAATTGGTTTTTGGTTAATGATATTTTTATTAACGTTTGTAATCCCTTATTGGATTGGTGGCGCATTCATTGAGCGTATGAAAGAAATTAAAGAAGAGAAAAAAGCAAAACGTGAATTAAATTAATTTTGTTTTTAACATATAAATAAAAAGGAAGCCAATTGGCTTCCTTTTTTTATGGGTTGCATTTTGAAGATCTTAACCTTCAAAATCCATATCGTCTCCACCATAACCATTACGTTGTTGACGTTTCTTTTGTTGATTGAATCTGTAGGTAAAGGATAGATTGATACTACGTTCTCTCCATTGAAACTCTGAAGTTCCCGTATATGTAGGAGTTGTAGTGTCCATAGTACGTTTTCTACTATTCAATAAATCGCTTACGTTAAGTGCTATAGAAGCATTCTCGTTGAAAATATCTCTACTAAAAGCCATGTTTGCAGAAAATACACCTTCTCTTTTGTTTTGGGCATCTTCTGATGGTCCTCTATAGTTTAAACTTGTTTGCCATTCTATTTTTCCTGGAAGGGTATATTTATTATTTAATCTGGCAAACCAGCTGGTATTATCGTTGTCAAGAGACAAGCCGTTTGGGTCTGTACCTGTGATGGATTGTCTAAATATATTGAAGTTGGCATTGATATTCCATTTACGTATAGGGTTATAGGTAAGCGTAAATTCAAATCCGTATCTGTCTTCTTCGGCCAAGTTAATTGGTGTACGCTCAATTACAGAAAATGTTTGGCCATTTACATCCACTGTTTCCCCAGTATCAAAACTTATAAAACTAAAGGCATCTGTTGTATGTTGGTAATAAGCCGAAGTATTTAAAGAGACTTTACCAAATTTTTTATAATAACCCAAATCAAATAATCCTGAATAACTTGGAGCCAGCTCTGGATTTCCTCTAAAAATACTGGTTACACTGGATCTAGAAGGGAATGGATTGATAAACCAAGATCTTGGTCTTTGAATACGTCTGCTATAACCTAAAGTTACATTTTCATTTTCACTTAACTCATAGCTTAAGTTTACTGTAGGGAATAAACCAGTATAGTCGTTTTTACTGTAATCCCCACTTGTAGGTTGATCTACAGTAATACGTGTGCTTTCCAAACGAAGTCCCAATAAATAAGAAAATTTACTTCCTACTTTACTACCAAATTGTGAATACGCTGAATTTACATATTCACGATAGTTTAAAAAGTTGGAAAGTCCTGTGCTTAACTCAAACTCATTGGTGGTTTCATTTAAAAACTCTACAGTATAATCTGTATCTTGGTCGTTAAAATTACCACGATATCCTAACTCAAACTGGCTTTTTTCTCCAATAGGTAAAACATAGTCAGCTTGAAGTAAAATGCGGCTTTGGTCTTCAAGTGTAGCAACTTTTTCTGTATTTATTCCTTCTTGTAATACTTTAGAAAATTCATCTTCCGAATTATCTTCATATTGAAAATCCATGGTTAATTTATGGCCACCATCGTCAAAATTCTTAGTAAAGTTTACGGAATACTGAAGAACGTTGTCTGTTTCCTCTTCTGGATCGAAACGATTGCTTTGAGATTCAAACTGTTGATTTTCATCCAAGTAAATTAATGTATTGGTGGTGTTGCTTTCATTGTCACCATTTCTGTAAGAAACGGCACCAGTTAATGAGGCCGAATCCGTAATATACCATTCCACACCAAAGTTGGTGCTCAAACCTTTTCTAACACGGTCGTAATCATTTGTTTCATCTGAATAAGTATCTAAATTATCTACTATTAAATTGCCATTATCATCAAATTCTTTATTGAAAAATTGAGTGTAAGATGAAGAGTTTCCTGGTACTTCCCTGTAATCGTAACTGGTAGTGTTAAATATGTTTAAATCTCCCGTTCTGTAATTGATATTTCCTGAAATTCCAGCAGATTTTGGCCAACCTACATTGGTGGTTATAGCACCATTTAAACCTTGCAGTTTGCTTCGACGTAAAATAATATTTAAAATTCCAGCCGTTCCTTCGGCATCATATCTGGCAGAAGGAGAGGTAATAACTTCAACACGTTCTATGGACTCTGCAGGTAACTGACGTAAAGCGTCTGTGGAATTGATGCCAACCAAACCAGAAGGTTTTCCATTTATTAAAATCCTTACGTTTTCATTACCTCTTAAGGCCACATTACCTTCCACATCTACTGAAACAGAAGGCACGTTGTCTAAAACATCACTAACGGTTCCACCACGAACTGTTAAATCCTTTCCAACATTATATATTTTCTTATCAAGTTTTATTTCAACAGTTGTTTTTTCTGCAATGATTTCAATTTCATCCAAGGCTTCGGTATCTGCCTCCAAACTTAAAGTCCCTAAGTTTTTATCGGTTGAAAGCTTTTGGTCTGGAATGGTTTGTTTTTTAAATGAAATAAATTCAATGGAGATATCATAAGTGCCACTTGGTACAGGAATGCTGAAATTTCCAGCTTCATTGGTAATGCCTCCAGTAACAATTCTGTTTTCAGCTTTGCTAAAAAAAGCAACTGTTGCATATTCCAAGGGTTGACCTGTAGTTTTGTCTATGACTTTACCTGTAATGGTAACATCTTTTTGGGCTTGCATGGTCGCAAATGATAAAAATGTAAAAAGAAAGGAAAATAAAATTTTGTTCATGATTGTGTTTTTGCAATGTAAGACTGCAAAAATAGAATTTGGTTTAGTGGTGTTTGGTTAAAAGTTTGTTAAATAAAAAAAGCTTCAAAAACCAAGGTGTTTGAAGCTTTAATGACTTTAAATAATTTCTAAAATTTTTTCAGGAGGTCTACCTATTACAGCTTTGGAGCCATTTATTACAATGGGTCTTTCTATAAGTTTTGGAAATGAAACCATGGCTTCAATAAGTTGCTCTTGGGTTAAATTTTTGCCTTTAAAGTTTTCTTTCCAAGCAGCTTCATTTTTTCTAATTAAATCTTCGGCTGGAATATTTAAAAGATTTAAAAGCTGTTTTAGTTCTTCTTTTGTTGGAGTGTTTTCCAAATAAGCAATAATCTCAAAGTTTTTACCAGATTCTTTAATAATTTCCAATCCATTTCTGGATTTGCTGCATCTGGGATTGTGATAAATTTTAATCATAGTTATAAGGTTTTTTCTTCGGTTTTTTGTCCCATCATCATCAAGTAGGCTTTTAAAAAAGGCTCTATATGTCCATCCATAACAGCATCTACATTACCAGTTTCGTGTCCAGAACGTACATCTTTGACCAATTTATAAGGGTGCATGACATAGTTTCTTATTTGGCTTCCCCATTCAATTTTCATTTTTTCAGATTCAATGTCTTCACGTTGTGCCATTTGTTTGCTGAGCTCAATTTCATATAGTTGAGATTTCAACATTTGTAAGGCACGTGCTCTGTTATCGTGTTGCGAACGGGTTTCAGAACAGGAAATTTGTATGCCAGTAGGTTTGTGGGTTAACTGTACTTTGGTTTCCACTTTATTCACGTTTTGTCCACCAGCTCCACTGGAACGTGCTGTGGTAATTTCAATATCTGCCGGATTGATCTCAATTTCAATGGTATCGTCCACCAAAGGATATACATACACTGAAGCAAAACTGGTATGTCTTTTGGCATTGCTATCAAAAGGGGAAATGCGCACCAATCTATGAACGCCATTTTCTCCTTTAAGCCAACCAAAGGCATAGTCGCCTTCTATTTCCAAGGTAACCGTTTTAATGCCAGCAACATCTCCTTCTTGATAGTTGAGCTCTTTAACTTTAAAACCACTTTTTTCGGCATACATTAAATACATGCGCATAAGCATACTTGCCCAGTCGCAGCTTTCGGTTCCGCCAGCTCCAGCCGTAATTTGCAAGACAGCACTTAAACTGTCTCCTTCTTCTGAAAGCATGTTTTTAAACTCCAAATCCTCAATCAATTCAACAGCTTTTTCAAAGCAGGTGTCTAAATCTTCCTGTGTGGATTCGCCTTCTTTAAAAAATTCGTAAATGATTTCAAGTTCTTCAACTTGGGATTTGGCTTTATTGAAATCTTCAACCCATTTTTTTTTGGTTCTAAGGGATTTCATCACAATTTCAGCAGCTGTGGAATCGTTCCAAAACGTTGGGGAAAATGTTTGTTCTTCTTCGTTCTGGATTTCTATAAGTTTGGCATCTATGTCAAAGATATTGTCTAAGCGCACTTAGACGTTTGTTTAGATCTTTAATTTGATCGGAAGTAATCATAGTTTTATTTTGTTTCCACAAAAATAAAATTAAAAACTGGCAGATAAAATATAACTTGATTTAATTTTATAGTTTTATACTTTAATTTTTTTTATGACTATAGATTTAAGAAGTGATACGGTTACCAAGCCAACAAAAGACATGTTGGAAGCTATGATGCAAGCCAAGGTTGGTGACGATGTGTATAAAGAAGACCCAACGGTAAATGCGCTTGAAGAGCGCCTTGCCAAAATGTTTGGTAAGCCCAAGGCCTTGTTTTTTCCTACTGGAACCATGGCAAACCAAACAGCCATAAAACTGCATACCAATCCTGGAGATCAAGTTATTTGTGATAAAGACGCTCATATTTATAATTATGAAGGTGGAGGCGCATCTTTTAACAGTGGTGTTTCCTGCAAGCTTCTTCAAGGACATAGGGGCATGTTTACGGCAGAACAGGTTGTTGAAGCCATAAATCCACCAGACTTTTACCACAGTCCCTTAACAGCATTGGTAGAAGTTGAAAATACGGCCAACAGAGGAGGAGGTTCTTGTTGGGATTTTGAGGAGTTGAAAAAGATAAAATCGGTTTGCGATACAAATAATTTAGGGTATCATTTAGATGGTGCAAGAATATGGAATGCCTTGGTTTCCAAACCAGAAACAGCTACAGATTACGGGAAATTGTTCGATACCATTTCTGTATGCTTAAGTAAAGGATTGGGATGTCCCATAGGCTCTGTGTTAATTGGAGATGAAGCCCTTATGCAACATGCCATTAGAATAAGAAAAATCCTTGGTGGAGGCATGAGACAAGTGGGTTATTTGGCTGCTGCAGGTTTGTATGCTTTGGACAATAATATCCACAGGTTGGTTGATGACCATAACAAAGCCAAAGAAATAGGCGAGGTTTTAAATGGTTTGACTTTTATTAAAAAAGTAGAACCCGTTGAAACCAACATCATTATTTTTGAATTACGGCAAAAAACAGACGAAACTAAATTTTTGCGTTTGCTTGAGGCCAATAATATTCGATTAAGTGGTATGGGACAAGGAAAGTTGCGAATTGTAACACATTTGGATTATACAGATGCTATGCATGACAGGTTTTTAAGTGTATTAAAACAAGTGAAGATATAACAAAAAAGCATCAGAATTCTGATGCTTTTTTGTTGCATGTGAAAAAATATCTTTTTTTAAGCTGTTTTATCTTCAATTCCAGCATTTGGCGCATTGGTTTTAACCGATTCTATGCCATTTTCCATTCCAGATTCTGAAGCGTACATTTGGCTGCTTCCTATAATTTGTCCGTTTCCAGCTTTTATATTGAAATGGAATTTTCCGTTGGAAGCTGTTTTTCTTTCAAACTTCGCGTCGTCGCCACAATTGGTTTTAACAGATTCTATACCGTTTTTTGCACCAGATTTATCGGAATAACCCTGACTGGACAGGATAACTTGACCGTTTTTGGCTTTTAGGTTAAAATAATACTTTTGGTTGTTTTCACTTTGAAATAATTCGAACATAGCGTTAAAAATTAAAATTAATTCTTAAAAATAAGGATTTTATAAAAAAGTATGACTTTTATTGCCCTCAAATTGTTAGTTAAAAATTCTTTGAGTTTGAACCAAAAGCCCTTTTACTTAAACATATCCATTCCCGGAATATTTGGCATGCCATCTTTTGCCACTGCAGCTATTTCAGATTCGTTTACTTGCGTAGCTCTTTCAATGGCTTTGTTTAGTGTAAGTATCAGGTAGTCTTCCAACTCTTCCTTGTCCTGCAACAAACTTTCATCCACTTTAATGGATTTAATGGTTCTGTTGGCTGTTAAAGTGACTGTTATTTTTTTGTCGCTACTGCTTTCATCAATTAAAACCGTATCCAATCGTTTTTTGGTTTCTTCTACTTTTTTTTGGGTTTCCTTAAGTTTTCCCATCATTCCCATGAGATCTCCAAACATAATTTTATATTTTATTAATTTAATTACAAAGCTATTTAATTTTCATATTTTTGGCACTTATAATTCAGTTAAAAATTTTTCACTTTTGAAAAACAAAATATTCCCTCCAAAGGCAAAAAAAATTCCTAAGACCCTTGTTGCGCATGACGATGTTAGAATAGACAATTACTATTGGTTAAATGATAGGGAAAACCAAGAAGTATTGGATTATTTGCACGCCGAAAACAAGTATACCAAACAGATGATGAAACACACAGAAGCGTTTCAGGAAAAGTTGTTTGAAGAAATGAAAGCCAGAATCAAAGAAGACGACCAGTCCGTTCCTTATAAGTTTAATGGATATTGGTATATAACTAGATTCGAAAAAGGGAAGGATTACCCTATTTATTCCAGAAAAAAGGAAACCTTGGAGGCTCCTGAAGAATTGTTGTTTGACTGCAATGAAATGGCCAAAAACCATGCTTATTTTAAATTGGGCAGTATCTCCATTAGTCCAGATAACAGCTTGGCAGCTTTTTCAACAGACACAGTTAGTAGGAGGCAATACATTATTCAGGTTAAAAACCTAATTACTGGTGAAATCTATCCTGAAAAAATTAAAAATACCACAGGAAGTGTAACTTGGGCCAACGACAACCAAACCCTTTTTTATTCCCGTAAAGATAAGGTAACGCTTCGTTCCAACAGTATTTGTAAACACAAATTGCATACTAAAGTAACTGAAGATGTGGAAGTATATCATGAGGAAGACGAGACTTTTAACACCTTTGTATATAAAACCAAATCCAGAAAATATATAGTGATTGGGTCTTCAAGCACCTTAACCTCCGAGTACCGGATTTTAAATGCCGATACACCAAACGAAGCCTTTAAAATATTTAGCAAAAGGGAAAGAGGTGTAGAGTACTCCATTGCACATTACGAAAACCATTTTTATGTGCTTACAAACAAGGATGGTGCAGTAAATTTTGAACTTAAAAAAACAACCGAGACTCATACAGAAAGTAGTAATTGGCAAGACTTACTGCCACATAGGAAAGACGTACTTTTGGAGGATATAGAAATTTTTAAAGACTATTTGGTTGTAAGTGAACGGGAACAAGGTTTAAATAAACTTCGAATCATGAGTTGGGATGGAAAAGAAGATTACTATTTACCTTTTGAAAGCGAAACCTATACAGCTTACACGGGCAACAACCCAGATTTTGATAGTGAATTTTTAAGATATACCTATAATTCCCTAACAACACCAAGTTCGGTTATAGATTATCATTTTAAAACCAAAACCAAGGAACTGAAAAAAGAACAAGAGGTTTTGGATAAAAATTTTAAGAAAGAAAATTACGCTTCAGAAAGAATTTGGGTGACTGCAAGAGACGGTGTAAAGGTACCTGTATCTTTGGTTTACAGAAAAGATTTAAAACAAGAGTCGGGCAATCCACTCATGTTATATGCTTATGGGTCTTATGGGTCAACCATAGATCCATATTTTTCAACCGTTAGGCTAAGTTTGTTGGATAGAGGTTTTATCTATGCCATAGCACATGTTAGAGGAGGGGAATATCTGGGTCGCGATTGGTATGAAAACGGAAAATTATTGTCCAAAATGAACACCTATTACGATTATATAGATTGTTCAAAGTATCTAATTGCAAACAATTATACTTCAGAAAAACATTTATATGCTTATGGTGGTTCGGCTGGAGGTCTTTTAATGGGAGTTATTATCAATTTGAATCCTGAACTCTATAATGGTGTGTTGGCTGTAGTGCCTTTTGTGGATGTGGTTACAACCATGTTGGACGATACCATTCCTTTAACTACTGGAGAATATGATGAATGGGGAAATCCAAACGATAAAGCTTATTACGAGTATATGAAATCTTATTCCCCTTATGATAATGTTAAAGCGCAGGATTATCCTCATTTATTGGTAACTACGGGACTTCACGATTCCCAAGTGCAATATTGGGAGCCTGCCAAATGGGTTGCAAAATTACGTGACCTGAAAACGGACTCTAACAGGTTATTGCTGTATACAGATATGGATACGGGTCATGGAGGCGCATCTGGACGATTTGAAAGCTTAAAGGAGGTCGCTTTGGAATACGCTTTTATATTGGATTTGGAAGGAATTACTTGTTAGTTAAAAAAAATATGTATTTTTGCAAGGTTTTAGGTTGCTTTAATATTTAGTTGCCAAAAAATAACATGTATGAAAAAAAATAAACAAGTTTTTAATAATGTTTTAGAATTGGTAGGCAACACGCCTCTAATTAAACTAAATAAAATCACCTCTTCTTTAAAAGGAAACTATTTTGCTAAAATAGAATCTTTCAATCCAGGACACTCTTCAAAAGACAGGATAGCTCTTTATATCATTGAAGAAGCAGAAAGAAAAGGGATTTTAAAACCTGGAGACACCATTATTGAAACAACTTCCGGAAACACTGGTTTCAGTATCGCTATGGTTAGCGTCATTAAAGGATATAAATGTATTCTTGCCGTAAGTTCTAAATCTTCGGCAGATAAGATAGACATGCTTAAAACCATGGGAGCCCAAGTATATGTGTGCCCAGCTCATGTCCCTGCAGACGATCCAAGATCGTATTACGAGGTTGCCAAACGCTTACATAGGGAAACAGAAGGTTCTGTTTACATCAATCAATATTTCAATGAATTGAATATAGATGCCCATTACCATACTACAGGACCAGAGATTTGGAACCAAACTGAAGGTAAAATCACCCATTTGGTAGCTTGTAGTGGAACAGGAGGAACAATTTCCGGCATTGCAAAATACTTAAAAGAACAAAATAAAGATGTTCAGGTTATTGGTGTGGATGCTTATGGATCTGTCATAAAAAAATATCATGAAACCCATGAGTTTGATGAAAAAGAGATTTATCCTTACAGAATTGAAGGTCTGGGAAAAAATCTAATTCCTACTGCTACAGATTTTGATGTTATAGATCAATTCATAAAAGTTACAGACGAAGAAAGTGCCCATACAGCCAGAGAGATAGCCAAAACCGAAGGTTTGTTTGTAGGTTATACTTCAGGAGCAGCCATGCAAGCTCTAAAACAGCTAAACGAAGAAGGCACATTTAATGAGAACTCCAATGTTGTGGTTGTATTTCCTGACCATGGCTCACGTTATATGAGTAAAATATACAGCGATTCCTGGATGAATGAACAAGGCTTTTTTGATAGTCAACATGAGCAGGAAGAAACAGCTCAAAGTATACAATATATTAAATAACTACCATTTAAAGCATGTTACTGAATTAAGTAACATGTTTTTGTTAATAATAGTGTGAAAAAAGATTATGTATTAAGCATTTAAATATCTAATTTTGCGCCATTAAATCATGATTAATAGCTTATATGAAAGACTTATTCGATAAAATTTATAGAGATAAAGGACCACTTGGAAAATGGGCATCACAAGCAGAAGGCTACTTTGTGTTTCCTAAACTGGAAGGTCAAATCTCAAACAGAATGAAGTTTCAAGGAAAAGATGTCATTACTTGGAGCATCAATGATTACTTAGGTTTAGCAAATCATCCTGAAGTTCGAAAAACAGATGCAGAAGCTGCTGTAGCTTATGGTTCTGCCTATCCAATGGGAGCTAGAATGATGTCTGGACATACAGATTTACATGAAAAATTACAAAATGAATTGGCAGCTTTTGTAAACAAGGAAGCAGCCTATTTATTAAATTTTGGTTACCAAGGAATGGTTTCCACTATTGATGCCTTGGTTGCAAAAGACGATATAATTGTTTACGATGTAGATGCTCATGCCTGCATTATAGATGGTGTGCGTTTGCATATGGGAAAACGCTTTACCTATAAGCACAACGATATTGAAAGTTTAGAAAAAAACCTTGAAAGAGCCACTAAAATGGCTGAACAAACTGGTGGTGGGATTTTAGTGATTTCCGAAGGTGTGTTTGGGATGCGTGGTGAGCAAGGACGCTTAAAAGAAATAGTTGAACTTAAAAAGAAATTCAACTTCAGGTTTTTAGTGGACGATGCCCATGGTTTTGGAACCCTAGGTAAAACAGGCGCTGGAGCAGGTGAGGAACAAGGCGTTCAAGATGGTATTGATGTATACTTTGCCACTTTTGCAAAATCCTTGGCAAGTACAGGAGCTTTTATTGCTGCCGATAAAGAAATTATTGACTTTTTAAAATATAACTTGCGTTCGCAAATGTTTGCAAAATCCTTGCAAATGCAATTGGTAGTAGGAGCTTTAAAGCGTTTGGAAATGCTTAAAACCATGCCAGAACTTAAAAATAAACTTTGGGAAAACACCAATGCACTTCAATCTGGTTTAAAGAAAAGAGGTTTTGATATTGGGACCACACAAAGTTGCGTAACACCTGTTTACTTAAAAGGAAGCATTCCTGAAGCTATGGCTTTGGTAAGGGATTTAAGAGAAAATTATGGTATTTTCTGTTCTATTGTAGTATATCCTGTAATACCAAAAGGATTGATTTTACTGCGTTTAATTCCTACTGCAACTCATACCTTGGAAGACGTAAACGAAACCTTGGATGCTTTTGATGGCATTAGGGAACGTTTGGAAAATGGTACCTATAAAAGGCTGTCTGCTTCTGTAGCTGCTGCCATGGACAAATAGAATATCTAACCGTTTATATATAAAATCCGATAGTGTTTTTGCTATCGGATTTTTTTATTGAATATGTTTTCATAATACTATAAGCACATATGTTACTTTTCAAATGTCATATAGGATGTTGGTGCTTCTGGAATATGGGCATGAAGATTTTGAATTTCAAATTTTGATTCATCAATAATATAAAATTCAAGTTCACTAGAATACATACTATTACTTATTGGCGTAAGTTTTATGGTATTGTCTTTCAATTCATAAAAAAACTTAGTCTGACTTACATGTCCAGGTTCAGATTTAATAACGATCTTGCCTAATTCAAATCTTAATTGAGTACGACCATTAACAGGTGAAGTTTCTGTATATGTTCCAATTAAAATGTCATTGTCATCATCATCGTTACTACATGATGCATAAACACCTAATAAGATAAGTAAACAGATGAGTTTTAGGTTTTTCATAATAAAATTTAAAAAATCGATTTCAAGACTACAACTCTTTTTTAAAGGTTTTTCGTCTCTTTATAATTTCACAATCAAAATCCTTCCATATTTGTTGCGATGCCAAATTATTGGCTAACTCTGGCAACCGGATACAAGTCTCTATGCGATTCTTTTTTAAAGTCTCATAAAATTCTTTAAAAATTATGGCAGTAACACCTTTGTTTTGGTAATGTGGCTCAACACCAATTAGGTAAAACAATACGGTTTTGCTGTTCTTTTTGGCTTTTAACAATTTTAAAAAACCAAAAGGAAACAGTTTGCCATTTACTTCCTGCAAGGCTTCTGAAAAGGATGGCAACACTATGGAAAATGCGACCATATTGTCGTTTTCATCAAAAACAAATTTAATGTATTCCGGATTGATAAAATTGATAAATTTCTGTTTGAAATAATCCCTTTGTGCATCAGAAACAGGAACAAAAGTAGAGAGTTTGGAATAGGATTTATTGAACAAATCGAACATGCTGTCTATATGTGGAACAATCTCTTTTGTTTTGGTAAATTTGCTTGGTCTAAGTTTAAAACGTTTGGTAATAATCTCGTTTACCCTTGTAAAGCGTTCCACGGGAATGTTTTTAAAAAGAAATTTACTTTCTATATATTCTTTTTCAGGTAAATAGCCTAGCTGTTCAAAATGTGTGATATAATAAGGATGATTGTACCAGGTTGCCATGGTTCCTATATGATCAAACCCATAGGTTAAAGCTCCATTTTTGTCCAAATTTGAAAAACCAACGGGACCTTCAACAAATTCCAATTGATGGGATTTTCCAATTTCTGCCACTTTATCCAATAATGTTTTGGAGACCTCCAAATTATCTATGGTATCAAACCAACCAAAACGCATTTTTTTTACATTTTGTTCATTGATTTCAGTCCAATTTACAATGGCAGCCACACGGCCAACTACGTTGTTGTCTTTATAGGCAAGGAAAAAATGAGCATCAGCATGCAAGAAAGCTGGATTTTTATCCGCACTTAGCGTTGCCACTTCATCTGAAATAATAGGAGGAACCCAGTATTTGGAGTTTTTGTATAATTGAAAAGGAAAGGTTACAAATGCTTTTAACTCCTTTTTGTTTTTTACTTCTTTTAGTGTAATCATAGGTGTTAAAACATCAAATTAATTATCTGAATCAAAATCTATTTCTTCTTTTTTACGTTTGTTTTTTTTCTCGCCACGAGCTTTGTTTTCCCTTCTTTCAAGTTCATCTTCAGCAGAAGTGCCATCATCTTCTTCTTTGTCTTTATGAAAATCCAAACGATAGGAAGCTCCCAAGGCGACTCCAAATACAGATGGTGTGTCTTTGGTGTTAAAGGTGGCAGCTGCATCAACCTGTAAATTTCTGGTCCATAAATAGGCACCACCAAAACGAATTAAGTTATCTGCATAAAAATCACTGCTTATGTTTTCAGATTCTGCAAAAACAGCTAATTGGTCGGTTACAGATTTGGTTAAGGTAAGTATAAATGAAAAATCTGATTGGTCTGTGCCAATACGATCTTTAATAAAATTCATGACAAATACCCAACCACCAGAAAAATTGTTTTGGGTTGAAACCATGATTTTAGGGCTAAACCCTTCAACTCCTGAAGCAGTAAATGGGTTATCGGCTGTGTCATAATTGGCTCCTACATAAACAGCAACAGCGGGAATTAAATATTTCCATTTAAAGCTATGGTTGGCTTTCCAGCTGTATAAGTTTGGTTTTTCTTCTTCAGAATTTTTAAAAGGGTCGTACACTAAATATTTGGCACCCAAAGTCAGATTTTTAAAATTACTGAAACTGTCTTCGTTGGGAACTGTATTGGTATAACTTCTTTTGGTTGATTGAAACGTGCCTTCCAGGTTCAATTCCAATTGTGGCCACAACAATCCGTATCTTACAGCAAAATCTGCTCCAAAACTTTTGTCCTCTCTATCCAATAATTGGTGTTTTTCGTTTAGCATATATGGTCCAGCCTCAAATTGAACAACGTTTGTACCAACCGAAAAAGCACTTTGTGAAACACCAGGTCTGTTTGAGTTAATCACTTCGGTATATTGCGAATATCCATTTAAAGTGAAGGTAAAAACCATTAAAAATACATAAGTTTTTAAAGATGTCATATCTTATAGATTTTGTTGATTTGGAATCATATATCCATAACGCACTGTTGGTTAGTTTGTTATGGAATTTGCAAGCCACACAGCTTGGGTTTGGTTTAGTTTGAATCAAATATATAGATTTTATATTTTTTTTAAGTATTTATTTCGGTTTTTAAAATGTGAGATTTGTATTTTTGTGTAAAATTATATTTATGCTACAGTATGCATCTATAACAGGCGTTTTAAGGGTTATTTTAATTATTCTATTAATTTATTATGGCATAAAAATACTTTCTAGACTGTTTGCGCCTTTGTTGATTAAATATGTTACCAAAAAAGCTGAAGAGCGTTTTGGTGGTCAGTTTGGGCAATACCAGCAACCTAAAAAAGAGCGACCTAAAGAAGGGGAAGTGACTATAGATAAAGCACCTCAACGCACAACTTCAAATAAAAACGTAGGAGAATATGTAGATTACGAAGAAATTGATTAATTTTCGCTTTCATAGTTTAACCATATTTCATGCCTATTTCAATTAAAAAATGTTTTCCTCACATCCTTATTTTATTAGGGTTTGTAATTATTTCTTTAGTTTATTTCAGTCCTGTACTTCAAGGAAAATCTATTTTTCAAAGCGACATTGTCCATTATATTGGTATGTCCAAACAGCAAAAAGACTTTAAACAAGCAACTGGTGAAGAAACGTATTGGACCAACAGTGCTTTTGGTGGCATGCCAACTTACCAATTAGGTGCCCAATATCCCAATAATTATATTAAAAAACTTGACCTCGCCTTGAGGTTTTTGCCAAGACCAGCCGATTATCTTTTTCTTTATTTTATTGGTTTTTATATTTTATTATTGGTTTTAAAAGTAGATTTAAAACTAGCTGCACTTGGCGCACTAGCTTTTGGGTTTTCCACCTACCTTATTATTATTCTTGGTGTTGGCCATAACAGTAAAGCGCATGCCATTGCTTATATGCCGTTGGTATTAAGTGGTATTTTATTGACTTTTAGGAAACATTATATCATTGGCTTTTTGCTTACTACACTGGCTTTGGCACTGGAACTGGTAGCCAATCATCCACAAATGACCTATTATTTAATGTTGTTGGTGCTTGTGTTAGGGATAGCCTATATTATAGATGCTTATAAAAAACAGGAATTACCTCACTTTTTTAAATCTGTTGGAATTTTGGTGTTTGCAGTGGTTTTAGCTGTTGGTTTGAATGCTACAGGGTTTTTGGCAACACAGGAATATGCCAAGGAAAGTACTAGAGGTCAGAGTGAGTTAACCATTAATCCAGATGGTTCCCCAAAAGAAGTGACTTCTGGATTGGATAGAGATTATATTACAGAATATAGTTATGGTATTTTGGAAACTTTTAACCTTTTTATTCCAAGGTTTATGGGTGGAGGGAGCCATGAAGATGTGGGTAAAGATTCTGAGTCCTATCAATTCTTTTTAAAACAAGGAGTGCCTCCTTTGGAAGCCAGGGAATATGCCAAACAAACACCAACATATTGGGGAGATCAAACCATAGTGGAAGCTCCAGCTTATATTGGAGCTGTGGTGATTTTCCTCTTTGTTTTTGCCCTTTTTTTGGTAAAAGGCCGTTTAAAATGGTGGCTGGTTGGTGGCAGTTTGATGTCCTTGATATTGTCTTATGGAGACAGTCAGCCTTTTAAATTTATAACAGACTTTTTTATAGATTATGTGCCACTTTACAATAAATTTAGAGCAGTAAGTTCCATTCAAGTTATTTTGGAGTTGTGTATTCCAGTTTTGGCCATCTTTGGACTAGTAAGGTTATTCAATAATTTTAATAAAGACGAAGAAAAGTTAAAAGCTTTAAAGTTTACAGTAATTATAACGGCTGGGTTGGCTGTGGTATTCCTGTTGTTTAAATCCTCCCTTTTCAATTTTGTAGGAGGAAATGATGGTTATTATCGTCAGAATTTCGGTCAACAATTCATGGATGCACTAATTGCAGACAGGAAAACCTTTTTTACGGAAGACACCTTAAGAACCCTTGTTTTGGTATTGCTTTCTGCTGGAACCATTTATTTGTTTTTGAAAAAGAAACTTTCAGAAACAAAAGTAATCATGGCTTTTGCTGTGTTGATAGTAATTGATTTGGTAGGCGTGGACAGACGCTATGTAAACAACGATGATTTTGTGCCATCCATTAAAATGAATAAGCCTTATCAAGCTACAGAAGTTGATAAAGCCATTATGCAAGACCCAGAACATTTTAGGGTTTACGATTTGGTTTCCAGAGCTCCAGCCAAAGCTTCCTATTTTTACAACTCTTTAACGGGTTATCATGCAGCCAAATTAAAACGTTATAATGAATTGTACGATTTTTATATTTCCAAAAACAATATCAATGTGTTAAACATGTTGAACACCAAATATATTATTGCTGAAGATGAAGAAGGAAATCCATTTCCCTATACCAATCCGGATGCCAATGGCAATGCTTGGTTTGTGGAAAACATTAAACTGGTAAATTCAGCAAACGAAGAAATTTTGGCCCTGGACAGCTTGGATACTAAAAAAGAAGCGGTGATGATGGCCGAAAATGGTTATGCCTCTTTTTTGAAAGACGACATCATGATTGATACCACAGCAACCATTACTGTGGAAGTATATGAGCCCAATTATATTAAATACAAATCCAAAAGTGCCGTAGATGGCTTTGCTGTATTTTCAGAAATATATTATAAAGAAGGTTGGAATGCCTATGTAGATGGTCAATTAACACCATATTCGCGTGTAAATTATGTGTTGAGAGGGATGAACGTTCCGGCAGGAGAACACGTAATAGAATTCAAATTTGAACCAGAAGTTGTAAAAACCGGTAGCCGAATTGCTTTGGCTAGTTCCATAATTTTTGTTCTGTTGCTTATAGGTGGCTTATTTTATAATTTTAAAAACACAGATTGATTTTTAATCCTTAGTTGGCTTTTCAATAAACATGACTAAAACCAAGGTTCTTATCATCGCTTACTATTGGCCACCTGCTGGTGGTCCTGGCGTACAACGTTGGCTAAAGTTTGTTAAATACTTGCCTGAGTTTGGCATTGAACCCATTGTGTATGTGCCATCAAACCCTAGTTATCCAATAATTGATGAAACACTTTTATCTGAAGTTTCAGAAGGGATTACTGTTTTAAAGCAGCCTATAAAGGAGCCATATAAATTTGCAGGGTTTTTGTCCAAAAGCAAAACTAAAACCATCAGCAAAGGGATTATTCCCAAAGAAAAAAGACAATCACCTATAGAGAAGCTCATGCTTTTTATAAGAGGGAACTTTTTTATTCCAGATGCCAGAAAAAAATGGGTAAGACCTTCGGTTCAATATTTGGATACATATATAGACGATTATCACATACAAACAGTTATTACCTCTGGACCTCCACATAGTTTGCACCTTAT
>NZ_CAXATZ010000029.1:0-39267 GCF_963971605.1 uncultured Xanthomarina sp. | reverse complement strand
AACAACAATCACTTTTTTGGGTTCACGACCTTGTAATTGATCCTTGGTTTTTTTGTGGGCCATGACCGTTTTCTCAATATCTTCTTTGCTCATATCCAAAGGCAGTTCCAAAGTAAAACGCATTTTACCGTTGAAAGAAATTGGATAATTCTTGGTGTTTTCCACTAAATATTTCTCTTCAAACTTAGGAAAAGGTGCGGTTGCAATAGACTCCCTATGTCCTAATTTGCTCCATAATTCCTCTGCAATATGTGGCGCATAAGGTGACAATAATATTAATAAGGGTTCCAACACTTGTTTGCTGGTGCACTTTTGAGCAGTTAATTCATTTACAGCAATCATAAAGGTAGAAACAGAGGTGTTGAATGAGAAACCCTCAATATCCTCTTCCACTTTTTTAATGGTTTTATGAAGGGTTTTAAAAGACTCTCCTAAAGTCTCTAAAGAAGTGGAACTATGCACGTAAAAACTGCCATTTTCACCTTGATGGTATAATTTCCATAATTTTTTAAGAAACCCGTGAACTCCTGTAATACCAGCTGTATTCCATGGTTTTGCTTGCTCCAAAGGCCCAAGGAACATTTCATACAAACGCAAACTGTCTGCTCCATATTGCTCGCAAATACTGTCTGGATTGACCACGTTGTATTTGGATTTGGACATTTTTTCTACTTCACGACCTACTTTGTAGACATCATTTTCCCCTTCTATTATTTTTCCGTTTTCACCAATGAAAATAGCGTTTTGATAATCTTCACCAAATTCACTGTCGTTTTTTAAACCTTCAATATTCAATTCATCTGAAGCATTTATGTATTGCACTTTTACGTGAATAGGTAGTGGTACCACTATAACATTTTCCAATTCAGAAGCATCGCTAAGACCTGCTATTTCAGCAAGTTTACGTTTCAGTTCCTTTAAGTATTCTTTGTTAGCTTCCAAATCCCCTTTACTGATAAACTCAGAATGAGAAATATAAATATTATCTAGTTTTTTCAATAATTGTTTTCCCAGGCTTTCTTCTTCTTTAGGATTGGCAAACATGTAGCTTAAGCGATACACAAAAGCACTTGTCCCTAAAATCATCCCTTGGTTGATGAGCTTCTTAAAAGGCTCTTCCACCTGAACAAAACCTCTATCTTTCATAAACTTCACCCAAAAACGTGAGTACAATAAATGTCCTGTGGCATGTTCGCTTCCTCCAATGTACAAATCGACGTTCTCCCAATATTTAAGTGCTTCTTCACTTGCAAATTCCTGGTTGTTTTGTGCATCCATATACCTAAAGAAATACCAAGAACTTCCAGCCCATCCTGGCATGGTATTCAGTTCCAAAGGAAATACGGTTGTATTATTAACCTTTTTGTTTGCCACAACCGAATTGGTTTCTGTGCACCAAGCCCAAACATCGGCACGCCCTAGAGGTGGCTCGCCTGTTTCGGTAGGCAAATACTTTTCCACTTCTGGTAAACGTATTGGCAAATGTGCTTTATCTATCATTTGTGGCAAGCCATTTACATAATAAACAGGAAAAGGTTCTCCCCAATATCTTTGACGGGAAAACACAGCATCACGCAGTCTGTAATTGGTTTTTCCTTGGCCTTGACCAATTTGTTCCAGTTCAAAAATAGCTCGTTTGGTTGCCTTTTTGTAATTCATTCCGTTAAGGAAATCAGAATTGGAAATTACGGTATTGTCTTTATCTGAAAAAGCTTCTTCAGAAATATCAACCCCTTCAAAAATGTTAGGAATGGGAATATTGAAATGCTTTGCAAAATCGTAATCACGTTGGTCTCCACAAGGAACAGACATAACGGCTCCTGTGCCATAACCTGCCAACACATAATCTCCAATCCAGATTGGAATAGGTTTTTTTGTAAAAGGATGTTCGGCATAAGCACCTGTAAACGCTCCAGAAATGGTTTTTACATCTGCCATCCTATCTCTTTCGCTACGTTTTGCAGTGGCTTGAATATAGGCCTCGACCTCTGCTTTCTGATCAGGTGTGGTGATTTTCAACACCAGTTCATGTTCTGGGGCAAGCGTCATAAAACTTACTCCGAAAATGGTGTCAGGTCTTGTTGTGAAGACTTCGATTTTATGAGATGCTTCGACAGGCTCAGCATGACACTCTTTTTCATTTTTTGTAGATTGCTTCGTTTCACTCGCCATGACGTTGAAGGTTACAGAAGCACCAACCGATTTCCCAATCCAATTACGCTGACTTTCTTTAAGGGACTCTGTCCAATCTATCGTGTCCAATCCTTGCAATAACCTTTCGGCATAAGCAGAAATTCGCATAGACCATTGTGTCATTTTCTTTCTGATAACCGGATGTCCGCCACGTTCCGACACGCCATTTACAATTTCATCGTTTGCCAAAACGGTTCCCAGGGCAGGACACCAGTTCACTTCGGTTTCTGCCAAATAAGTTAGTCTGTACTTAAGTAATATTTCTTGTTTTTCAACATCTGAAAAAGCGTTCCATTGTTTTGCACTGAATACCTCAACATTATCATCACAAACGGCTTCTACGGCTTCATTACCTTCAGAGGCAAATACCTTTTCTAATTCAGAAATAGGAAAAGCTTTGTTAGTGTGCTTACAGTACCAAGACTCAAACAATTGAATGAAAATCCATTGGGTCCATTTGTAATACTCAGGATCAGAGGTGCGAACTTCACGAGACCAATCGAATGAAAAACCAATTTGGTCCAACTGTCGTCGGTAGGTTTTAATATTTTCTTCAGTGGTTAAAGCTGGATGCTGACCCGTTTGAATGGCATATTGTTCTGCAGGCAGGCCAAAACTATCATAACCTTGGGGATGCAGCACATTAAATCCTTTATGACGCTTGTAACGCGCATAAATATCACTGGCTATATATCCTAAAGGATGCCCAACATGTAAGCCTGCTCCAGAAGGATAAGGAAACATGTCCAACACATAATATTTTGGTTTTTCTGAGTTGTTTTCGGCTTTAAACGTTTGGTTATCTGCCCAATATTTTTGCCATTTGGCTTCTATCTCGTTGAAATGATATTGCATTGTCTAATTTTTCGCTTGTAAAAGCGCAAATTTAAACTTATTATAAGAATATTGAAAGTTTAAACGTTTTAAACCATAAGAGAATAGATTTCTTTTTTATTTTTACATCATTAATAAAACATGTATGAGTTCTTCTTTTGAAAATTATCAAAAACGCAGATTAATTTCTTCTTATTTTTCAGTGGTATTAAGTATCGCTTTGGTCTTGTTTTTATTAGGCTTGCTTGGTTTATTGATATTAAATGCTAAAAAGGTTTCCGATCACTTTAAGGAACAGGTAGTTGTAACCATTTATTTAAAAGAAGCTGCCAAAGACGTGGAAATAAAACAACTTGAAAAAAGCTTGGCCATGTCCAATTACGTTAAATCCACAGAATTTGTGTCCAAAGAACAAGCAGCCGAATCCATGAAAGCTGAAAATGGAGAGGATTTTATGGATTTCTTGGGTTATAATCCGTTACAGAATTCCATAGATGTGCACCTAAAAGCAGACTTTGTAACTTCTGAACACCTGGAAACCATTAAAGACGAAGCGCTTTCTAAAAATTTTGTGGATGAAGTGAGATATGACAACGACTTGGTAACCTTAATGAACAACAATGTAAAGAAAATAAGTTTTTGGGTCTTGGTAATTAGTGGCATCTTTACCGTAATAGCCGTTTTATTGATAAACAGCTCCATTAGGCTATCGGTTTACTCAAAGCGTTTTACCATAAAAACCATGCAAATGGTTGGCGCCACCAAACAATTTATCAGAAGACCCTTTGTATGGAAAAGTGTGCGTCTAGGCATTATTGGAGCTCTTGTTGCGTTGTTGGGTGTGGCAGTGGTACTGCATTATTTAAACAAAACATTCCCAGAATTGAATTTGTTACAAAACCCTGTTTTATTAGGTGCTTTATTTGCTGGCATTTTCTTGCTAGGCATTGTAATTACCTGGATAAGTACTTTTATTGCGACTCAGCGATTTTTAAATTTGAAAACAGACCAGCTTTATTATTGATTCAAGGTTCAAGGTTTTGGGTTTAAATTTGGCATGATAGACAAACATCCGTTATTTTTAGAAACTGTTAACGCGATAGTTTAAATAAAACCGTTACTTTGCAGGTTTTAAGTTTTATAGTATTAAACAACATATTATGGGAGAACAAAAACGTAAGGAACAAGCTAAAAGCGACTTTATCTTCGGAAAGAAAAATTATAAATTTATGCTTATTGGCTTGGCATTTATAGCTATTGGGTTTGTTTTAATGTCTGGTGGTGGAAGTGACGATCCTAATGTGTTCAGTCCAGATATTTTTAGTTTTAGACGCATCCGTTTGGCTCCTACCTTGGTATTGATAGGTTTTGGGTTGCAAGTGTATGCTATTTTATTAAATCCAAATAAGAAAGAAAAATCCAAAAACTAATTTTTAATTCCTACTAACGTATAAAACCTTATTCCAATAAAATTTGGGATGTGGTTTTTGAATATTGAATTTTTCACTTCATGGACATTATTGATTCTATCATTTTAGGGGTTATTCAAGGTCTTACTGAATTCCTTCCGGTTTCATCCAGTGGACATTTAGAACTTGGCAAAGCCATTTTAGGCGACCATTCCATACCACAGGAAAGCCTGATGTTTACAGTTGTTCTTCATTTTGCAACTGCCTTAAGTACCATGGTGATCTTTAGAAAAGATATTTTTACCATTTTTAAAAGCCTGTTTGCCTTTCAATGGAACGAAGACACCCAATTGGTAGTAAAAATACTGGTTTCCATGATTCCTGCTGTCATTATTGGTTATAATTACGAGTCGCAACTTGCCGAATTATTTGGTGGCAGCATTCAACTGGTAGGTTTTATGTTATTGATTACTGCTTTTTTACTTTTCTTGGCAGATAAAGCTAAAGACACCGATAAACATGTAACTTTTAAAAATGCCTTTATAATAGGCATCTCACAAGCCATTGCTATGTTGCCGGGAATCTCAAGGTCTGGAGCCACAATCTCTGCTTCAGTGTTACTGGGAACTGATAAAACCAAAGCTGCCAGATTTTCATTCTTGATGGTAGTGCCCTTGATTTTTGGAAAAATTGCCAAAGATATTCTTACAGGGGATTTAACTTACAACAGTGAAAGTTTTGTATCCTTAAGTATTGGGTTTATTGCAGCTTTTGTATCTGGTTTGGTAGCCTGTACATGGATGATTACTTTGGTAAAAAAAAGCAAGCTAACTTATTTTGCCATCTATTGTGTGGTAGTAGGTATGATAGCCATTATTTATTCCTCTTTAAACCCATGAAATGACGGCAGAAGACTATCTTTCAGGACAGGTTTTATTAATAGACAAGCCGTTGCATTGGACATCGTTTCAAGCTGTGAACAAACTGCGTTGGGAAATACGTCACGCTTTCAACATCAAGAAAATAAAGGTAGGTCATGCTGGCACCTTAGACCCACTTGCAACTGGTTTATTGGTAATCTGCACTGGAAAAATGACCAAACAAATAGACACATTTCAAGGTCAAGAAAAAGAATATACAGGAACCATTGTCTTGGGAAGCACGACACCATCTTACGATTTGGAAACAGACATCAACAAAACTTTTCCTACAGACCATATTACTGAAAAAGACATTCGTGATGCCACACAAGGATTTATTGGCGAGATTGAGCAATATCCTCCCGTTTTTTCAGCCATAAAAAAAGATGGCAAACGCTTATATGAATTTGCAAGGGCTGGTGAAGACGTTGAATTAAAATCACGTAAAATCACTATTTCAGAATTTGACATTACAGGTATTGAAGGACAAGACATTCATTTTAGGGTAGTTTGTAGTAAAGGAACCTATATACGTTCTTTGGCTAACGATTTTGGGAAAGCCCTTAAATCGGGATCCCATTTATCGGCTTTAAGACGAACAAAAATTGGTGATTTCCATGTGGAAAACGCGCTAACACCTGAAGCCTTTATAGAAAGCTTAACAACCAAATAGCACTATTTTTCGTATATTAGATTGAAGCCTGAAACGGTTTTATACCCAACATTTGAGTTTTTTGAATCTATCGAACAAACATAAAGCACTTTTAATTACCTTATTGGTCTCAGGAACCATCGTACTTTCTCTGTTTAGTTTTCATATAAAAAAGCAAAACGAATTAATGGCCGAAAGCTACTATCTTTTAGAGCCCGAAACGCCAAAAACACCAGAAGAACTTGAAGCTGAAAAACTAGCCGAAGCTGTAGAAAAACAACCTTCTGAAACCAATAAAGCTTATAACGAAACCCAAGAATACAAGAAATTTGCTGAAGCTTATCAGCCTATTGCGCCTCCAAAAGACTATGTGCCTAAACCATCGGAAAATATGATGGAAAATGACCTATCAGAATCTGGCACAACCCAAGCAATTTCAGAAATTGACGATGCTGTTTTGTCTTCTTACAGTAGTGTTAACGATGTTCTAAACAAAAGAAAACCAAGCAACAGCAGTCAATCGGTCAATAAAAATAGCAGCATGCACTATTCTTTGGTAAACAGAACCCATGAATATTTGCCCACACCTATTTATTTATGTGAAGAAGGTGGAAAAATTATAATAAACATTACCGTAAATGCTTCCGGTTTGGTTACAGATGCTTATGTAAATGCTTCCACAACGTCCAAAAACGAATGTTTAAAAGACCATGCCTTAGATTATGCCAAAGAAGCCAGATTTAGCACAGATGTTTCCAAACCTTCACAAATTGGGACAATAACTTTTTATTTTGAAGGTAAAAATTAAGCCGTAACCGTTAGTAAATTCATTACTTCACGAATTACGCCCTGACCTTTATCTGTATTGTACCATTGTTGCAATTCCTCTTTAATCTCTGGCGTGATTTGACCGTGTTTGGCCTTGTAATCAACCACTAATTTTGTTGCTTCAGATGGTCTTGGCCCAAAGGTATTTATCACTTCGTTGGAAGCATCATCAATGATAATCAATTTAGGAATGGCTTTGCCGCCATTGGTTAAAAACAGATTCATTAAAGCTTCGTTGTCATCGCGAAGAACCACCCTAAAATTAATGTTTGGGTTTAATTCAGACAATTTATTAAAAACAGGAACCACATGGGCCGCATCGCCACACCAACTTTCGGTTAGCACCAACCAAGTTTGTTTGGTTTCTATATTAGCCAACTCTGCTTTTACACTGTCTGTAACTTTAATGGTTTTGTCCCAACGCTTCATACGCTGGTCGTTTAACTTGGTAAAAGCAACCATGTCTTCACTTTTATCGTTTCCAGTAGTGGATTCGTTTAACACCAATTGATTTATTAGGGTTCTGTAATCTTGGTAAGACATACTCTTAGCCAAACTATCTTTAATTATTTCTTCCATACTTTTTATATAATGCAGCAAAAATAAGTTGTTCTGCTTAGTTGTTTTATGATTTATATCATATCTATGTCTATCTTTATTCCAAAAACTTACAATTAATGAGATTTCCATAGACATGGAAATAAAAATCACTTTTCAATGACAAAACATAGATGTGGTTGGTGTGTTGGTGACGAGCTATACGAAGCGTATCACGATCAAGAATGGGGCGTTCCAGTAACAGATGATGACACACTTTTTGAATTTTTAATCCTTGAAACCTTTCAGGCAGGTTTAAGCTGGATTACCATTTTAAGAAAACGGGAGAATTTCAGAAAGGCTTTTGATGGTTTTAACTACAGGAAAATTGCCCAATACAAACAGGACAAAATAGACAGTTTGTTACAAGATGCAGGCATCATAAGGAACAAATTAAAAATACATGCCACAATTACCAATGCTCAAATGTTTATGAAAATCCAAGAAGAATTTGGAAGTTTCAGCAATTATATTTGGGGATTTGTAGATGGCGAACCCATAAAAAACAAACTCAAACATTATAAAGAAGCACCTGCAACTACTGCTATTTCGGATGCTTTAAGCAAGGATTTAAAAAAACGGGGTTTTAAGTTTGTAGGCTCCACGGTTATGTATGCACATATGCAAGCCACAGGCATGGTAAACGATCATGAGGTTGGGTGTTTTAGGTATCATGAGGTGGATAATGAATCATGAAAATTAAAAAAAGTTAACTCTTGCTGTCAATGTTTTTAACATTCAAATCCATTCAGACTCTAAGAGCTCCTCGAAAGCCTCTAGCTGCATAGTATGATTCTGCACCATTGTGATAGATAAAGACTGTACCAAAACGATTGTCGCCAAAAAGGGCTCCCCCAAGGCTTCTAATTTCTTCAGGTGTTTTTACCCAACTAGAGGTTTTTAAATCTATAGCTTCCAATTTTTGTAAATCTTGATATTGTGCGACACTTAAAAGCTCTATTCCCATGGTAGTTGCCAGATCCATAGCATTGTCCTTTGGCTTGAATTTTTTTCTGGACTGTAGAGCTTTCATATCGTAGCAAAGGCTTCTACGTCCTTTTGGGCTTTCTTTGGAGCAATCATAAAAAACGTATTCTCCCGTCTGTTTATCGTAATTTACCACATCTGGTTCGCCTCCAGTTTGTTCCATTTGGTAAAGCGACCACAATTTTTCTGGATGGGTTTCTAATCTGGCTTGAATTTTTGACCAGTCCAAAGCTTCATGGCGATGCCTGTGATTTTCAAAACGGTTTTTTAGGACTTGAATAAGATCTTGACTTTCTGTAGGCGATAATTTTTTCATAAGTGTAAAATTAGTGTTTCTTTAAAGAAAAATAAACGGATTACTTCACAAAAACCCCAGGAAGTCTTCCCTAGAAATGTCTTCAGCTCCCAAACTGGCTAAATGATTGGTGTACACTTGGCAGTCTATCAGGTTGTAATTGCTGTTTTGTATAAAGCTTATAAAACCGGCTTTACTGGCATTACTAACTTTTGTGAACATACTTTCGCCACAAAACACGCCATTGTTTAAATCCACACCATACAAACCTGCCACTAAAATATTGTTTTGCCAAACCTCCACAGATTTAGCAATACCCTCTTTATGTAGTTTCATATAAGCCTCCATCATACTGTTTGTTATCCAAGTGCCACGCTGACCTGTTCTTTTGGTTTTGGCGCACTCGGTTATCACAGTTTTAAAATCTAGATTGATGGTTATGGTAAAATCGTGGTTTTTTAACACCTGTTTCATACTTTTGGACACTTTTAATTTCTCTGGAAACAGCACAAACCTTGGGTTTGGAGACCACCATAATATGGGTTGGTTTTTTTCAAACCAAGGAAAAATGCCCTTTTTATATGCCAGAATCAAGCGTTCTGTAGATAAATCGCCACCAACAGCCAAAAGACCATCGGGATTTGCTTGATGGACATTGGGAAAACGGATTTCTGAGGTTAAATAGGTAATCATAGTCTGGCAATATAAAAAAACCTCAACGTTTTCACATTGAGGTTAGGTTTTAGACCTTTCGACTGCGCTCAAGGTGACAATTAATGTTTTAAAATGGCAGATCGTCGTGATCGTCTTCGTTCAAATCGTTTGCTGGTTCAAAAGCTTCAGCTGGTGGCATTGGTGGCATATTACCAGAAGCATCTTGTTGTAGCGCCTCAATTCTCCAACCTTGAATGGAGTTAAAATATTTTACTTCTCCTTGTGGGTTTGTCCACTCTCTTCCACGCAAATTAATACTTATTTTTACTTGTTGACCCACTTGAAAATTGTTCAACAAATCGGTTTTATCCTGAACAAACTCCACCATAATATGTTGTGGGTATTGCTCTTCTGTTGTCACAACCACTTCTCGTTTTCTAAACCCATTATTCCCAAAGGTTTGTGTGTCTCCAATAACTTTAATTTTTCCTTGTACTTCCATTACTTAATTTAATTTAACTTTTTCATTCCTTTTTAAAACAGGAATTTCTCTTTCTACTTTATGATAATAATATTTTCCAGGCACTTTGTATATCTCCAAAGCTTAAATAATTGTGTGCCAATTTATGCTTTTCCCTGTGGGATGCTGTTGTGATATCTGGATAGCGTTGACTGACTGTCTCAACAAATTTACTCACTTCTTCTGGAGTTGGCAAAGTGTCTACATTTGCTAGCATACCAAGATCGTTTCCGGTTAAAATCATACTGTTTTTAACATCTTCCGGGAAACTATCAACCCCAATCCCTAGGGTTGATAATGGTTTTGGCAACTCAAAAAAGCCACTTCTGGCACGACTGTAGTAATTTCCTCCAGCTCTAGCCACCAGATCCAGTTTTTCTTGATCGATACTGCCTTCAGCATCTAGGATATCGTCTTCAATATGAAGTTTCACCACTTCGCAAATCACTAAATTTCCTGCACCTCCTTGGTCTCCCAAAGCCACTACTTCATTTACTTTACACTCAAATTGAATTGGCGATTCGGCTACCCTAAAAGGGCTTACCAAGTCCGATTTTAACATCGTTAAACCTGCTTTGTCAAACTCGTTGACTCCTTCAGGATATTCTGTACTGCTTAAGGATGCTTGATGCACCATATCGAAATTAACCACATTGATAACCACTTCCTTTGTTGCTAAAATATTCTCCAAGGTGTGTTTGGTGGTGTTGTTTCTCACACGTCTTGCTGGTGAAAAAATTAATATAGGTGGATTGGCACTAAACACATTAAAGAAGCTAAAAGGCGATAGATTGGGGTTTCCATTATTATCCATAGTACTTGCAAAAGCTATAGGTCTGGGTGCCACAGCACTTAACAAATAACCATGTAACTTTCCTACTGATAAATCTTTTGGCTCGAATGATGTCATGAAACTTTTTTAATTTGCACAAATGTAACCATTCTGTTAATGAACTAAAAATGATTTGTTTGCTAGTAACACAATATTATTAACAGATTTTACATTATATTTCAAAATAAAATATGTTTTATGCTTTTTTCTAAATACAGACATCTTACCAGATGGATTATTGTTGTGGCTTCATTTGGTATTATTTCCCTTATTTTATGGAACACCTATGTATTTTTTCAAAAATTTAAAATAGAAGAACAGTCAAAACTGGACATTTGGGCTGCTGCTTATCAAGAAATAAATTCCAATCCGTTGGATGAAAACGTAAACCCATTGGTAGATAAGGTGTTTACTTCTGAAATTACCAATCCCATGTTTGTTTACCATGATGGAAGCGTCTTGATTTCCAACAATATAGATGAAACCATTTTAAAGGAAAAGGCGTCCATTGATAAATTGATCACCCAATATTCTCAAGAAAACAAACCCATAGTAATTTCATACGAGGACAACATTACCAAGCAAACGGTTATTTATGGCACTTTGTATTATGGCAATTCTGAAGTGCTGAACAAGTTAAAATACTATCCTCTGGCCTTATTGCTCATTATAATTTTATTTGGAGCAGTGGTTTATTTCTTTTATAGGAGTTCTAAAATTGCCACACAAAACAAACTATGGTCTGGAATGGCCAAAGAAACAGCCCATCAAATAGGAACGCCTTTGTCCTCTTTAATTGGATGGACAGAAATATTAAAATCTGAACAAGTAAATCCGGAATATATTAAAGAAATTGAAAAAGACATTGCCAGATTGCAAACCATAACCGAACGTTTTAGCAAAATTGGGTCGTTGCCAACATTGGAAAAAGCAGATATTGTAAAAGAAACCATAGACTCTTATGATTACCTTAAAGCTAGAAGCTCCAAACTTATTGATTTTGAACTTATTACCCCTTCCGAAGAAATTTATGTAAATTTAAACAAACAACTATACAGTTGGACCATAGAGAACTTGGTAAAAAATGCCATTGATGCCATGAGAGGCAAAGGCAAGCTAACCATTGAAATTTCTCAGTTGGAAGACACCGTAAAAATTAATGTGAGTGATACTGGAAAAGGGCTTTCCAAAAACCAGTTTCAAGCTATTTTTGAGCCTGGTTACACCACCAAAAAACGTGGTTGGGGCTTAGGGTTATCGTTAGCTAAACGAATTATAGAAGAGTTTCATGGTGGTAAGATTAGGGTTATACATTCTGAAATTGACAAAGGAACCACCATGCAAATTTCATTGAAATCTATTTAAATTATGGAAGAGAAGTTTATTACAATTAAGGAAGTGGCCTTAAATAACAACTGTCCGGAATGTTACAATACCAATGGACTGCATTTAACTTTTAAGCAAAAATTTGTGGAGTCCAGATTTTATAAGTCCATAACTAAAGACACCTCTAACCAATTGGAGTGCCATACATGCCAAACCACCATTTATCCGGTTCGTTGGACCGAAGATATAGAACGTGTAGTTGCCTATCATCAAAAAGCATTTACACCCAAAAATCCATCTTATAAATTAAAGAAAAGTGCTTGGCTGTTAATAATTAGCCTAATTGTTTTTGTATTGGTGGTTTTAGGGATTGTTTTTTTACCAAACCTATAAATAAGCTTTAATGGCTTTAACAGTATCTTGAAAATCTTCTGGAGTTAAGCTAGCTTTGTTCAAGAACCTAATGTCTTCCATAGAGTTTAAAGGAATTAAATGTACGTGTACATGAGGCACCTCCAAACCTACCACAGACATGCCAACTCGTTTGCAAGGAATGGCTTTTTCTATGGCAATTGCAACTTTTCTTGAAAATGCCATTAAATTTAAATAGGTTGTTTCATCCAGATCGAAAATTTTATTTACTTCTTTTTTAGGGATGCATAAGGTATGCCCTTTAGCATTTGGATTGATATCCAAAAAAGCTAAAAAGTCGTCAGTTTCCGCAATTTTATAAGAAGGAATTTCTCCAGAAATTATTTTAGAAAAGATTGATGCCATGATGTTTCAAGTATTTAAGTAAATATAAAAAGATTCCTGCTTTTCTGAATTAAAAAAAGAAAAAAGCAGGAATTGCTTATCTGGAAATTTCCAAGATGTCAAATTTCATAACGCCATTAGGCACTTGTATTTCAGCAACTTCACCAACAGATTTTCCCAACAATCCTTTTCCAATAGGGGAGTTTACAGAAATTTTTCCTGAGGCCAAATCGGCTTCCCCATCGGCCACAAGCGTATATTCCATTTCCATACCATTGGTTTGGTTTTTAATTTTCACTTTAGAGAGGACCAAAACCTTGGAGTTGTCCAATTGCGATTCGTCTATCACTCGAGCTCCAGCCAAAGCTTCTTCCAGTTTGGAAATTTTCATTTCCAACATGCCTTGAGCCTCCTTAGCTGCATCGTATTCGGCATTTTCACTTAAATCGCCTTTGTCTCTAGCCTCAGCAATGGCTTGTGAGGCTTTAGGACGCTCTATATCTTTTAGTTGTTTTAATTCTTCCCTTAATTTTTTTAAACCTTCTTCCGTGTAATAAGATACTTTACTCATAACTTCATCGTTTATATATTATAAATATCCCGAAACACATTCCAACATACTAGAAGAAATCGTTCGGGAATAACGCAAAAAATCTCGCAAATACGAGATTGATATACAAATATACAAAATATTTAACTGTGTTTACTTTTTGTTGTAAATTGTAAGCGAAAATTTAACTAAAAATGAATCGCATTTTATATCTTATTTTATTGGCTTTAATTACTGTATCCTGTAGCAAAAGTGACGATAACGATAACAACAACCAATATATACCCAATGTAACTTTTGATACTGGAAATTTGGTAAACACCAACTTACCTCAATACAGTCAGTTAAAGTACGCCAATAACCATGTGGTGTTAAACAACAATTATGGGATTAATGGTGTGGTGATCTATTTTGCTGGTGGCACAAATTATAGTGCTTTTGAGTTAAGCGACCCAAACCATCCCCTAAGCGAATGTTCCACGCTATCGGTTGAAGATGTAATTGCTACCTGTAATTGTGATGATGGCAATAGTTATGATATATTAAGTGGAAACATTCAACCTGGTACTACAGGACAGTATGCCTTAAAACGTTATTATGTTGAAGTTCTTGGAGACATTATTAGGGTTTACAACAACTAAATAGTATGTAAATAACTCCTGAAAGACAAAGTTATTCCATCCTAATCCATTTTAAAACGCAACAATCTTAAGGCATTTATTACCACTACAATGGTGGAACCTTCATGAAAAAGTACAGCCAGACCTATGTTGGTAAGTCCTAAAATGGTTACTGGAACCAACAAGGCAACCACTCCCAAACTAATAAAAATATTTTGTTTGATAATACGTTTGGATTCCCTACTCAATCCAATTACAAAAGGGAGCATTTCAATTTTATCGGACATTAAAGCAACATCGGCAGTTTCTAAAGCCACATCGCTTCCAGCTGCTCCCATGGCAACACTTACAGTACTTAAGGCCATAGCAGGAGCATCGTTAACACCATCTCCAACCATGGCTATTTTTTTGTCTTCTTGAAGCAGTTTTTTTATGGCATCCACCTTATCTTCTGGCAACAGATTCCCTTTAGCTTCTGTTAAACCTATTTGTTTTGCTATGGTATCTCCAACATTTTGATGATCTCCAGTAAGCATGATCATACGTTTGATACCAATCTCTTTTAAACGCTTTAAAGTACTTACGGCTGTTTTTCTTGGCACATCCATCACACTTATTAGTCCAGCAATGCTTTGGTTATAAGCTACCAGCATAACTGTATGTCCTTGCTTAAGCAAATCGTTCATTTTTGTGGCTATCGTGTCTGACACAGCAATGTCTTCATCCATCATGAGTTTGCCGTTTCCTATAAGAACTTTTTGGTGTTTATACATGGCCTCTATGCCTTTTCCTTGAATGGCATTTATGTTGGAAGCCTTTCCTAAATAATCCAATTGGTATTGCTCTTTGATGTCTTTAGAAATAGCTTTTGCCAGTGGATGATTGCTTAAGCTTTCTACCTCTAATACCAATTGTAAAAAGTCGGTTTCATTAAAATCGTTAACAGGGATTACATGGGTTAACTTTGGTTTTCCTTCGGTGAGTGTTCCTGTTTTATCGAAGGCTATGGAAGAAATGGTCCCTAAGTCCTCTAAAGCTTTCCCTCCTTTTATTAAAACCCCTTTTTGAGCAGCTCTTGCAATCCCACTTAATACAGCGCTTGGCGTAGAAATAGCTAAAGCACAAGGACTAGCTGCTACCAAAACAGTTATGGCACGATACAAGCTTTCTGAAAATGTTTCGTCTATTATTACATAAGCAAAACAAAGTGTGATCACCAATATTAAAACAATAGGCACATAAATTTTCTCGAATTTTTTGGTGAGACGTTGGGTTGGAGATTTCTGGGTCTCTACTTCACTTACCATTTTTATTAATCTGGCAACTGTAGAGTCTGAACTGAGCTTTAAAACCAAAACCTCGATATGGCCATCGCCATTAATGGTTCCTGTAAATGCAATATGATTTTTATCTATGTCCTTAAAATCCGGTAATTGATCTGTAGTTGCAATTGCCGTTTTGTCAACTGGCATGCTTTCTCCAGTAATAGGTGCTTGGTTGATGCTGCTGTTTCCGGTTACAATCACGCCATCTGCTGCAATTTTTGTATGAGGTCTTACAACAATTATGTCGTTGATTTTTAGGTCTTCGACAGGGGTTTCTACAAGTTTGCCATCCTTTATAACCAAAGCCATTTTAGGCGATAAATCGCTTAAGGCTTCTATGGATTTGGTAGCCTTGTTCATGGCATAGCTTTCCAGGGCATGACCCAAACTGAATAAAAACAATAGCAGTGCTCCTTCTGCCCAACTGCCAATATAGGCTGCACCAATAGCAGCAGCAATCATAAGAAAATCTATATCGAAACCTCCTTTGGATATTTTCTTTGTGGCTTCAATAGAAATAAAATAGCCACCAAAAAAGTAAGAGATAATGTATGCCGCCAAGGAAACCCAATCAGGATCTACATGAGTTTTTTGTAAAATAAAGCCCAATAAGAGAAAAAAACCACATAGCAAGGAAAAATACAATTCTGTTTTTTTTCCAAAAATACCACTATGAGCATGATTGTGAGCGTGTTCTTTGTGTTTATCCATAAATCATTTTTTAATGGTCGTGACCTCCACCTCCTTCATTAAGCAACATATAAGTGCCTGTGGTTAAAATACGTTTGTTTTTTAAATCTTCTGAATTTAAAATTTCAACAAAATCTTCGGTTTCCAAACCTTTAACAACTTTTATTTTTTCCAACTGATATTCGTTTGCTGTTTCATTCTTTAAAACTAACACAAAAAAATTAGCTTCTGCTTCAATAAGGGCTTCTTTTGGCAAAGCCATACGATTGACATTGCTAATTACAATATTGGCTTCTGCAAACATCCCAACCACAAACTGAGCCTGACCTTCCTCAATATGACCATGGATTTTAACACGTCTGTTTGTTTCGTCTATGGTTGTACCAACCAAATGTACATCGGCTTTAAAAATACTATCTGTTGCTTCAGGGATTGTAAACAAAATGTCTTGGCCTTTTTTGATTTTTAAAATATCTTTTTCAAAAACGGAAAGCTCTAAATGAATGTGATCTGTATCCACAATTTCTATAATGGTATCTGAAGGTGACACATAGCTACCGTTACTTACCATGACTTTGGTAACATTTCCTGCAATGGGAGCATACAGATTAATGGTGGAACTTATTTGCCCTTGCTCTACCAAAGTTGGGTTTAGGTTCATCATCTGCAACTTTTTTCGCAACCCATTGTAAAGCGCCAAATTGCTTTTATAAGCGCTTTCGGCTTTTAGGAAGTTTTTTTGAGAAGTAATATTTTCGTTATATAAGGTTTCTTGTCTGTTAAACTCAGATTTTAAATAGCTTAACTGCTCTGCCACTTCTAAATAGTTTTGCTGAATTTCTACATATTCCGGATTTTCCAAGGTAACCAACAACTGCCCTTTTTTTACCCTGTCTCCAATCAATAAAGGTGTTTTTGTAACATAACCTCCTATAAAAGTGGCCACACTGGACCTGTTGTGTGGAGGGACATCTATCATGCCATTGGCCTTAACGGTTTCAGAGAACACTTGTTCTGAAACAGTGCCAAAGGCCATTTGCTCACCTTCAAACTGTTGTTTGGTAACAAGCATTTCATTGGAATCTGCATGAACTTCTTCAACAGCTTCATTGTTTTTTTCTGAATTTCCACAAGCTACTAAAACCAGTGAAAACAATACGATATATAGGTTTTTCATTTTTATAAAATTAAATAATTGATAGCAATAATTGTTTGATTGTAAGTATTTAAATTATCCAGATATGTGAGTTCAATATCTTTGGCTGTTTCAATACTTTGTATATACTGAAAGAAATCTATTTCGCCTTCTTTAAAGGTGCGTTCAGCTGTTTTAATAATTTCTTCTGAAAGGGTTTTCCCTTGGGTTTCGTAATAATTTATGGCTTCTTCGTATTGATTCAGTTGTGCCAATAAAGATTGGTATTCTGCTTCCAATTTCACCTGATAGTCCACTTGTTGTTCTTCTGCCACTTCTTGAGCTATTTTAGAAGCTTTTATTTTTGAAGCATTGCCACTAAAAAACAAAGGGATTTTTATGCCAAAGGTATAACCTACCAGGTTTCTGTTAATCCCACTGTTGGTTCCTTGGAAATATTCCACGTTTAAATCTGGTAAAAGACTTTGCTTTTCTTTTTGGTTCAATGCTTTGTAATATGCTTTGGAAAGCTCAAATGTCTGTAACCCCAAATTGTCTGTCATGGTTACTTTTTCCAATGGCAATTTTTCCAGAGGTTGGTTCGCTATGTGCAAACTATCTGTTTGCACCACTTTTTTTAACTGCTCGTTGGCCAAAACAATGTCCTGTAAAGCTTGATTGTATAACGTTTCCAGTTGTTTTTGTTTGGATTGAGCTGTAATCAGTTCCAGATAATTGGTTTCTCCAAGTTCAAACCTGCGTTTGGCAGACACAGCAAAATTTTGATATAAACTATCCAAAAACCGATACGTTTGCGCTTTGTTTTTTGCATAGCGTAATTGATAGTATTTAGAGTACACATCGCGTTTTAAATATTGCAATTGCATGCTGTATTGCGATTCCTGCAATTGATATTGTGTTTTATTCACTTTTTTATCGGCAAAATAAACCGTTGGGAACTTAAAGTCCTGCGAAATGCCAAACACCTTTAAAGGCTCGTTATTTGCAGCCAAATTACTTTCGTCGTAGTTATAAAACAAGGCCGTTTTATCAAAACTAAAGGCACTTTCCACCAAAGCATTGGCTTCGTCAACTTTTAAGGAAGCCGCTTTTAAACCTGAGTTGTTTTCTATGGCCAAACTTAAAGTTTCCTCAATGGTTAAAGGTTGTTGTTGTTGTGCTTTCATTTGAAATGAAAGAAACAATATCAAGATAAGCGTAACACTTTTTTTGTTCATTTTAAGATCTTTTTTTTGTTCTACCCAAGCATAAATAACAGGAAGTACCACGAGGGTTAAAATAGTGGCACTAACCAAGCCTCCAATAACAACGGTTGCCAAGGGACGTTGTACCTCAGCTCCAGCATTGGTTGAAATTGCCATAGGCAAAAACCCAAGTGCAGCAGCTGCAGCAGTTAACAAAACAGGACGTAAACGCTCGCTTGTACCACGTTTTATACGCTCTTCAATATTTTTGATGCCTTGTTCCTTAAGTTCTTTAAAGTGTTCAATAAGCACAATACCATTTAAAACCGCTATTCCAAACAAGGCTATAAAACCAACACCTGCAGAGATACTAAAAGGCAAATCCCTAAACCACAATAGCAGGATACCACCAACTGCAGAAAGAGGAATGGCTGTATAAATCATTAACGCATCTTTCACCGAATGAAAAGCAAAATAAAGCAAGATGAATATGAGCACCAAGGCTATAGGAACAGCTACCAACAAACGCGCTTTGGCACTTTGTAGGTTTTCAAATTGCCCTCCATAGGTAATGCTGTAACCTGTTGGCAGATCTAACTGATTATTAATGATTTGTTGTACATCGTCCACAACAGATTGCAGGTCTCTGTTCCTAACGTTAATTCCAACCACTATACGACGTTTGGTATCGTCCCTTGAAATTTTTGCAGGACCTGTTGTGTAAGTAATGTCTGCCAATTCACTTAATGGTATTTTAGAACCGTTAGGAGTATCTACATAAAGGTTTTTTAGGCTTTCCAGGTTTTTTCTTTGGCTTTTGTCCAAACGGATCACCAAATCGAAACGTTTTTCACCTTCAAAGACAGAACCCACTGTTCCACCAGCAAACCCCATGGAAATTAGTTGGTTTAAATCGGAAATATTCAAGCCATATCTGGCTATTTTGCTTCGGTTGAATTTAACACTCATTTGAGGTAAGCCTTCAACCTTTTCAACAATAATATCCGATGCACCTTCCACATCTTCAATTAGGGTTTTGATCTCATTGGCTTTATTGGATAGGATTGTTAAATCTTCCCCAAAGATTTTAATGGCCACATCTGCCCTAACTCCAGTAACCAACTCGTTAAAACGCATTTCAATAGGTTGTGTAAATTCCACTTCCATTTCTGGAATTACAGAAAGTGCCTCCTTAAACTTGTCTGCCAATGCGTCTTTACTGGAAGCAGACACCCATTCTTTTTTGGGTTTCAGTTTAATAATCACATCACTTTCTTCCATGGACATGGGATCTGTTGGCACTTCGGCTGCACCAATTCTACTCACAACCTGTTCCACCTCTGGAAAATTATCAAGTAAAATCTGTTCTATCCTGGTGGTGATTTCTATGGTTTTACTTAAAGAGGTCCCTGTTTTTAAAACCGGTTGGATCACGAAATCGCCTTCATCTAAAGTAGGCACAAATTCGCCTCCCATTCTGTTGAAAATCCAGATGCTACTCACCAACAAAATGACTGAAAAGGAAATTACCAGTCTTTTATTCAATAAGGCCCAATTTATAATTGGTTTATAAGCCTTATTTAAAACATTCATTAATCTTACAGATATGTTCTTGTCGCTTTGAACATGTGGTTTTAATACCAAAGAAGAAATGACTGGCACATAGGTTAAACAGAAAATCATGGCTCCAACCAAAGCAAAACTGAAGGTCATGGCCATAGGTTTAAACATTTTTCCTTCAATGCCACTCAATGATAAAATAGGGATAAATACGATTAAAATGATAAGCTGCCCGAAAATGGCAGAATTCATCATTCTGGATGAACTTTTTAAAGTAATGGCATCAATATCTGCTTGCTGATCTTTTCTGGAAAGAGATTTAATTTTAGCTGTTTGTGCTGTTATTTGGAAAGCAATAAACTCTACAATAATGACAGCTCCATCAATGATAATCCCAAAATCTATGGCTCCAAGACTCATTAAATTGGCATCAACACCAAAGAGATTCATCATGGAAATGGCAAACAATAAACTCAATGGAATAACTGAAGCCACAACCAAGCCTGAACGCCAGTTTCCCAAGAGCAAAACCACTACAAAAATAACAATAAGGGAACCTAAAATTAAGTTTTCGGCAACTGTAAAGGTGGTTTTGTTTATCAGTTCGGTTCTTTCCAAAAAGCCATTGATGTAAACACCTTCTGGCAGTGTGTGCTGTATGGCATCTACGCGTTCTTTAACATCGTTTATAATTTTACTGGAATTGCCATCCTTAAGCATCATAATCTGACCCAAAACTTTTTCACCTTCACCATTTCCGGTAATAGCTCCAAAACGTGTGGCACTACCAAAACCAACTTTTGCAATGTCTTTGATGTAAATTGGAACACCATCGTTTTTAACCACAATATTGCCAATATCTTCCAGTGAGGCCACCAAGCCTTCTCCTCTAATAAAAAATGCTTGATTGGTTTTCTCAATATAACCACCACCTGCAACACTGTTGTTCTTTTCTAAAGCATCATATATTTCTGAAACCGAAATATTCATGGCATTTAGTTTTTGAGGGTTGATGGCCACTTCATATTGTTTTAAAAAACCTCCCCAAGTATTTACTTCAACAACACCTGGGATTCCAGACAATTGACGTTTTACAATCCAATCTTGAATGGTTCTTAAATCGGTTATGGAATAGTTGTCTTTGTATTCTGGCTTAACATCTAAAATATATTGGTAAATTTCTCCCAATCCAGTGGTAATTGGCCCCATTTCTGGAGATCCGAAACCTTCTGGGATTTTCTCGGAAGCCGATTTTATTTTTTCTGCAATAAGTTGCCTTGGCAAATAAGTACCCAAAGCGTCTTCAAAAACAATGGTGACTACAGATAGCCCAAATTTTGAAACGGAACGGATTTCCACCACTCCGGGTAAATTGGCCATTTCCAGTTCCACTGGATAAGTAATAAATTGCTCTACATCTTGTGTGGATAAATTTCTTGAAGTAGTAATAACCTGTACTTGGTTATTGGTAATATCTGGAACGGCTCCAATAGGGATTTGGGTTAAGGAAAAAATTCCAAAACCAACTACAAAAGCCATAAAAAGTAGAATAATAAGTTTATTCTTTAAACTAAATTTAATGATGTTCTCTAACATAATCTGGATGTGAAAAGTGGTAAGCTATTAAGAAATAGCTTAATAATAAATGATAAAAATCACGAAGGTATTATGCTAATCTAGGAGATTGAAAAACAGAAGGTTTTTCGAATAAAGAAGTAGATTCTTTGTAAAAGAAATTGAATGGGATTTCAACAAAAGGTTGATATTCCAAAGTGAAATTTAAAGTTGGAACCGTAAAGGTTACACTGTTATGGGAGCAGGTTTGATGGTGCTTAAACGGTAGTTCTTCATGACCATCGTGCTCGTTTTCGTGCTGAAATTTGGCGTCTCCATAATGTTCAGCCAAAAATTCCAAAAAAGAATCGCCATAGGTTTCCTGATGGTACTTGGCATGCTCAATCAAGGCATTTAGTTTTGAAACATCTTCAAAACTAAAGTTAAAACCCTGCATTAGAATTAAAACAGCATATGTTATGGCCACAAGTTTATTCATACCTACACAAAGTTATAAAAAATAAACACGTTTAAGGTAACAAATGTTACATGTTTAAAAATAAGCCTTTAACTGAATGGTTCCTGTGTGTATCACCTTACTGGTTTCACTCTTTCTCCCCAGATAATTAAGGTTTAGGTCCAAAAACTTGGTGATTTTCTTCTGGGCCAACAAGCTCCAAGTATAATTTTTACCAGGTTGCAACCCCTCCATCATTTGATAGGCTACAGGTGTGTTTGCACTTCCAGTAAAATTATTGTCAAAATAATTGAACTCCCCAATAATAGACATACTTTGGAAATTTGCAAACGAAAAGGACGCACCATATTTTTGCTGTTTTAAAGTCTCCTTACTGCCAATGGTATTGTGCTTATCTGTATATTGATAAAAAACATCGAATCGCACATTGTCATTTAACAGATAAGACAGTTTAGGATTGATGTTCCCTTCATCTATTTCATAATTTTTACTGGCAAAATTCTCACTAATGCTTTTATTTGTGTTCCAACTGGTTTGAAAATTAATCAACCAGCTGGTGGCAAATTTATGATTGAAAAGCAAGGCGTGACTTATTAAGGAATTTTCAATAAAACCAATGGTGAGATTGTTTTTGGAATCGTTTTTTAAAAAAGTATATGAGGTTGTATAATGTTGTTTGCCTCTATTAAAAAACAAAATGTTCCTGAAATTCAACTGAAGCCCCAATTCGTTTTCTGGATCACGATAAAACGGATTTAAATTTATTTTACTGCCTTCGCGCTTACTCTTGCTATCTACCAAATAGGATGTTTGGTTGTAAAAGTAAGACAACACCTTTTTAACACCACTAACTTCTGTGGACCATTGTTGTGGGTTGATGGTTAAGGTTTGACTAAGCCTGTTTTGATGTGTTTTTATAAATACCTGATTGGGCAGCAACACCCGAATGTACTTTCCTTGATCTTGAAATTGGGCTATTTCAAATTCCTCCAGCTCCTGAATGCCATTGTTGTTGTAGTCTATCCACGTGTAATTTCCTTGTCCTGGCTCCACTTCAACAAAGGTAAACTCCTGTTGTGGCAAGGTTCCGGAATTGGTTTCGTATACCGTGTTCCAAAGAAAAAATTGCTTAAAAAAACGTTGACTAAATTGAATTCTTGAATTTAGGGAACGTTCGTCTTCAAGACTTTGGTCTGTGTTTTTTAAAACTCTATAATTTGCGTAAAGCGATAAATTTGTTTTTTCGTTTTGAATTATTTTAGAGTCTAAATAATAGGTATTGGAACTGTTTACCTTTTGCAAGAGATTGTTTTTTAAACTATCATTTACACGATATTTGTAGCCAATTTCGGCAAACACTTTGGTGCTGTCCCCAACTCCAGTAAACACTTCATAGGACTTGAACTTCTGACTTAAAGCTGTGTAAACATCTGTGTCGTTTTCTTTTTGCTGGTTGTCTTCCATAGCCAACCTGGTTCCTGCCCAAGCTCTACCAAAACTGTAGGTTAACACATTATAGGTTCTAAAAAACGTTGAATTGGTTGTGGTTGAAGTAGTATTCAACATACTGGAACTTGTTGCAATATGCCAATTGTTAAGGCTTAAATTGGCTGAAACAATATGCCTGCTTCCATTAAAATTTTTTGAATAGTTTAAATATTCAAACTCATAACGTGCTAACCCTTTGGTGTGATGAAAAGCTTGAGCGCCAGTTTTAATAAAGGTTTGCGTTCCTAAACTGGTTTGCGTTGTGGTACTTGTTGGGGCTCCTAAATTCCAATCCCGATTGAATTCGGCATTATAGATACGCTGTATAGAGCGAAAATTCTCTTGGATATAATCAACATCTGCAAAAGCTTCCAAATTCCACAAGCTATCTCTTTTTATAAGTGTTTGGTTGACTTTTAATTTTCCTGCAAAGCCATCGTTGTTTCCATCGTCTAGATTGGAAAAAAGATTTAAATCGTTTTTACTTCCTGCAATTTCAAAATTTATGGCTGTTTTTTCTGTGGGCTTGTACTCTCCATTTACTATGGCCATTTGAAGTTTTGTGGGAGCAACCAACTGAATGATGGGTTCGTAATTTCCCTGTGGTACACCAGCAATGGGTTCTACGTATTCAAAAATAGTACTTATGGCATCAACACTGCTTATTACGTAATTTCCTTGATTATCTCCAACCAAGGTAAAGCGTGCACTGAACAATTCATCGTTTGGATTGTTGGAAAACACTAAAACTTCCACTCCATTAATGATTTCCTTTTTGTATAAAATTCTATTTTCATTATAAGTTTCCGGCGTTATGGAAGGCGCAACCATTTGAGTTCTATCGTCTCCTGCCTCTGCTAAAATTTCAATTTGCTCTGCAGAGAGGTTTTGCTGCAAGGGATTGTTTTTGGAATCGTTTTCGCTGTATATGGACACACCAAGGTTTAGGTTGTCACTTTCATATCTTCCTCCACCAAAAACAACCAAACGCGAATAGTTGCGCTCGCTATATTGGTAATCTACAGTGACACGCATTTCGGAAGTAACAGGAAACGTGGAATTGAAAATAATTTCACCTGCATTGTAATCTATAACATAATCGTTGTATTCACCTCGTTCCAAAGCAATTCCATTTACATAAACCGTTTCACTTCCAGATACTATTAAAACATATAATTCCTGGTTTGGACCTTTCAATTTATAAGGGCCTTGGTTGCCTTCTTCAGCAGTAAACTGACTGGTGGTAAACTGTCCCCTTACCAAAGCTCCAGAGGCAAATATGTTGGTTTGTGATTCTGGGTGATCTAAGATAGCTCCTACAGAAAGTCCTTGAACACGCTTACTAAAATTGGCAAAATAGGAAGTTGGGTTTGTAAGGTCTATATCGCCAGCGCGAATTTTCCAATGATCACTAAAAAGTTCAATAAATACCTGGTCAAATTCATCCAAGCGTTGCGAATAACCACTTTCCTGCAAAGGCACGTTGGCATCTTGAATGGAAGCCCTTAAAGACACTTTTTCACTTAATTCCCCTGTTATTTGAAGGTCCAATTCGCTATTCAACACAGAGTTTTGATTGTTGCCAATAACCACACCTCTTGAGATGCTTCCAGAAGTAGACAACCCATCAAAGGGAGTGTAATTTTGTTTTTCACTTGGTTGTGAAAGCTTGTAAAGCCTGGCCAGATTTCCAGTATTTTCAACAATCACACTATCGCTTATTTGCCTATAGGTTCTGGTTAAATATTCTGGATACTTTAAATAATTCACTATAACAGAATCGGCATCTATGGGCTTATGGAAGGTAATAATGGCTCTTTTATAATCTACAGAATAGTAAGAGTCGTCCACAAAGGAACTGTCCTTTGTTTTAATTGTTAGAAAATTGGAATTAATGCTTACACTATCTATGGCAATTGAATCCCTTACAGCAACTGTTTTAGTTCTATAGTTGGAATCCAGGTCTTGAGCAGAAACCAAAAACCCAATAAGCAAGCATAAAATTGAAAGTGTAAACTTCATGAAGTACTAAACTGCATATCAATAAAATTATTTTGTTGATAGCTTTTGTTAAATCGTTTTAAATACTATTTAATAATTAGGATTATTTTAATAGTGTAAATGTAAAGCATTATTTATTTTAGCTGAAATTAACTCACCTAATTTAATAAGGAGGGATAATTGTTTTATTACACAACATTAAAAAAATTAAAAAAACAGATATGAAAATTATTTCTTATAATGTGAATGGCATTAGAGCTGCATTAAATAAAGGATTTATAGAATGGTTAAAAGCAGCAAATCCAGATGTTATTTGTTTACAGGAAATAAAGGCCATGGAAGACCAATTGGATGTAAACGTTTTTGAAGAAGCAGGTTACACCTATCACTATTGGTTTAGTGCCCAAAAAAAAGGTTATAGTGGCGTAGCCATTTTATCCAAAATAAAACCCAATCACGTAGAATTTGGCACAGGAATCGAATCTATGGACCTTGAAGGTAGAAACCTTCGTGCAGATTTTAATGACCTTTCTGTTATGAGCCTGTATTTACCTTCCGGTACCAATGATGCACGACTGCAACACAAATTTGATTATATGGACATGTTTCAAAACTATGTGAACAAGTTAAAAGAAGACATTCCTAATTTGGTTATTTGTGGAGATTATAATATTTGTCATGAAGAGATAGACATCCATAATCCTAAAATGAAAGGTGTTTCTGGATTTTTACCAGAAGAACGCGCATGGATTGGAGAATTTATAGACAACGACTTTATAGATGCCTACCGATTTTTACATCCTGAAAAACAAGAATATAGTTGGTGGAGCTATCGTGCCAATGCCAGAGCCAATAACAAGGGATGGCGTATTGATTATACCATGGTCTCCAAACCTCTACAAGAAAAGATAAAAAGAGCCGTTATACTTACAGATGCTGTACATAGCGATCATTGTCCTATTTTGGTAGAAATAGAAACCAACAAAACATCTTAAAGCTTTAACAAAAACAACCCAAATATTAAACATGAAAAATAGAATCTTAATTGTAGCTTTTTCCACAGTGTTGGCAAGTTCTTGCGTCTCTCCAAAGGTCTATAAAGACTTGGAAAACAAATATGCCACATTAAAAGAGGAAAACAGGGAGCTAAAAACCGACAATGAAAATTTATTGAGTGCTAAAAATGCTGCACAAAACGAATTGGACCAGTTGCAAAAAGCTTATGAAGAAGCCATTGCAGAACGAGACAAGCTTCAAGTCGATTACAAGGCTACCAAAGCAAACCTGGAAAACTTAAAAGCATCTTATGATGCTCTGGAAAAAAACAGCTCCTCTGCCATAGCAGAAAATGTTCAAAAAAACAGAGAGTTGTTAGCCCAATTGGAAGACAAAGAACAAGCCCTTGAAACCGAAAATGCCAGACTGGAAACTTTGAAAAAAGAGTTGGAAGCCCGTTCCAATCGTGTAGCAGAATTAGAAAGCCTAATTGCAGCCAAAGATGCAGCCATGACCGAATTAAAAAATGCCATTTCCAGAGCTTTGGTGGATTTTGAAGGAAAAGGTCTAACCGTTGTTCAGCGTGATGGAAAGGTTTATGTGTCTATGGAAAACAAATTATTGTTTGAATCTGGAAGTTGGGCTGTTGGTATTGAAGGAAAAAAGGCCGTAAAACAACTGGGAAGCGTACTGGCAGACAATCCAGACATCAATGTTTTAATTGAAGGCCATACAGACAATGTGCCTTATTCCGGAAATGGCACCTTAAAAGGAAATTGGGATTTATCAACCAAACGTGCCACTGCCATTGTTGAAATTTTAAGGGAAAACCCTAATATAAAACCAGAAAACCTAACTGCAGCAGGACGTGGTGAGTATGCACCTATTGCCTCAAATGAAACCTCTGAAGGCAAAGCAAAAAACAGACGTATTGAAGTGGTTTTAACTCCAAAACTGGATGAATTGACCAAATTGCTTAACGATATTTAATTTTTTAAACGCGATTTCCAAAGAATCGCGTTTTTTTAATTAGTTATTTTTAAATTGCAGCCTTATATAGGATATTAACTTTTTAGTTTTTTTATGAAACATCTTTTTTTGGTTGTTATAATTTTACTTTTTGTATCATGTTCTAACAGTTCAAAAAAAGAAACCTATATTGACACTCAAGCCATTGTTTCAGTTCACAAAGATGGTTATGTAGGAGATGAACAATGTGCCTCTTGCCATAAAAACGTTTTGGAGACTTGGACAGGTTCCGATCATGATTTGGCCATGCAAGAAGCAACAGACAAAACGGTTCTGGGAAATTTTAATGATGTGCAAATAACCCTGGATGGCATAAAGTATGTCTTTAGCAAAAAAGATTCGGATTTCATGGTTAACATTACCGAAGTTGACGGTTCTGTTAAGGATTACAAAATAAGCTACACTTTTGGCGTTAGACCTTTGCAACAATACTTAGTGGATTTTGACAAGGGCAAAAAACAAGTGCTACGTGTCACTTGGGATGCAGAAAAAAATCAATGGTATCATCAATATTCGGGAGACACTTTGGATCCTCATGATTGGATGCATTGGACACAAAGTTCCCAAAACTGGAACACCATGTGCGCCGAATGCCATTCCACAAATCTTAAAAAAAATTACAATGTAGATGAAGACCGATTTAACACAACTTGGTCTTCAATAAATGTAAGCTGCGAAAGCTGTCATGGTCCTGCAGAAAAACACGTAAATTGGGCAAAAAACATACAGGATTCGCTTCATAACAACAAATATATTATTGCAGGAAAATCGCAATTTTCACAAATGAATATGTGTGCTCCATGTCATTCCAGACGTGCCAAACTCACTCAAAACCTAGTTCCTGGAACTCATTTTGAAGACCAATATCTACTTCAAAACCTATCACAAGAATTTTATCATGGTGATGGACAGATTTTAGAAGAAGATTATGTATATGGATCTTTCCTACAAAGTAAAATGTATCATAATGATGTTACTTGTACCGATTGCCATGATGCCCATTCCCTAAAATTAAAGGAAGTAGGCAACAATTTATGCATGCAATGTCATGAACCGAACTACAATGAGCCATCGCATCATTTCCATCCTCAAAATTCTGAAGGTGCACAATGTATCAATTGTCATATGACTGGAGTTACCTATATGGGAATTGATTTTAGAAGAGACCATAGTTTTAGAGTGCCTAGACCGGACCAAAGTGTGACTTATGGAACACCAAATGCCTGTAACACTTGCCATGCAGATAAATCGAACACCTGGGCTGCCAACAAAGTGGTAGAATGGTATGGAGCCAAAAGAGAAGCTCATTTTTCAGATGCATTATTAGTAAGTGCTAAAAATAAACTCTCCCAAAAAGAACGGGATGCATTAGATGTTTTTATTAACGATTTAAACTATCCAGCCATTGCAAGAGCCTCTGTAATTGACAATGTACAAATAACCGAATCCAAGCAATACAACGCATTGATTAAAGGATTAAACGATGCTTCCCCTATGGTGAGGTTTGCAGCATTACAAAAATTTAGAGGTTTAAGTCTTGAGGACAGAACTGCCATTGCCCTAAAACACACAAACGACACTACCAAACTGGTTCGAATTGGAGCTGCGCAATTATTATTGGATCTAGACCTAAGCACTTTAACAAACATAGATGTTAGTGGGATAAGCAAATCCAGAACAGAATTGGAAGAGATGCTTTTCAGCAATGCCGATTTTTCAACAGGACGCATGCAGTTGGGAGATTACTATTTTCAAACTAACGATATAAAAAATGCCATTAAACATTATCGTATAGCTCTAAAAAAAGACAGTTTATTAATTCCTGTGTACACTAATTTAGCCAGTTGTTATAGCATTGATGGAAAACCTGATGAGGCTTTGGATATATTAAATATTTTAATTGATAAAAGCCCAGATTTAGGAAGGGCTTATTATCTAAGAGCGCTACTGTACTTTGAGTTGGAGCAACACGCAATTGCCATAAAAGATTTGAAAAAGGCTATTGTCTTGGAGCCCTCAAACTCAAGATACCTTTATAATCTTGCTACCTACTATTATCAAAATAAAAAATTTGAAGAAGGCGAAGAAACCATTAAAAAAGCATTGAAAATGGAAGCAAACAATCCAGATTACCTTTATCTTTTAGCTTTGTTATATAAAGATCAAGGACAAATAGAAGCTTCACAAAAAATCATGCAAAAGCTGAACAGTCCAACTGGGAATATCCATTAATCGCTCTATAAATTAGTTTTAATTCCAAGAAATTTAAACATACAGATGACATACACCACATTACCCCATACCAATATTAAAGTAAGCAAACTCTGTTTAGGAACCATGACATGGGGAAATCAAAACACCCAGGAAGAAGGGTTTGCACAAATGGATTTAGCCACAGAAAAAGGCATCAATTTTTTTGATTGTGCCGAATTATATCCTGTTCCTGCCACAGCAGAAACCTATTCCAGAACAGAACAAATTATTGGAAATTGGTTTAAAAAGACCGGAAATAGGGATAAGGTTGTTTTAGCTACCAAAATTGCTGGCCCTGGAGATTACACAGCTCATATAAGAACCAACGGATTTAGTCAAAATGCTTTAAAAGATGCTGTAAACAAGAGCTTAAAACGGTTACAAACAGATTATATAGATTTATACCAACTACATTGGCCCGAAAGGCAGACCAATACTTTTGGCATTAGGGATTACAAACATAATCCAGAAGACTCATGGACAGATAATTTCAATGACATATTACATACCTTAGACGGCATCATTAAAGAAGGGAAAATTCGTCATATTGGGATTTCCAATGAAAAAGCTTGGGGAACCATGAGATATTTAGAAGAATCCAAAACCAATAATTTGCCAAGAATGATAACCATACAAAATGCATATTCGTTGTTGAATCGGGTTTTTGAAGGTGATATGGCAGAAATCTCACTCAGGGAAAACATTGGTCTTTTAGCATATTCACCTATGGCCTTTGGCGTGTTGTCTGGAAAATATGTTCAAGGCACTGCATCAGATAATTCCAGATTAAAACTATTTCCCAGGTTCTCAAGATATAGCTCAAAAAAATCCACAGAAGCCACTAAAAAATATCTTAAAATTGCTCAAGAACACAACCTTTCCCTGGCACAAATGGCATTGGCTTTTGTAAGTCAGCAACCTTTTGTTACCAGCAATATAATAGGCGCTACTAGTCTAAAACAATTAAAAGAAAATATTGAAAGTATTCATCTTTCTTTAAATAAAGACATCTTAAACTCCATTGAAGAAATACACGCTGAAATACCAAATCCTGCTCCATAATTTATAGAATGGAGTAAACTGCAAATTCTATGCTAAATTAACTCAATTCACCGAAGAAAAAGGCCGTTTGTCTATTAAGTATATGTTAATTGACTTGTGAATAAGATTTTTTATAATTTAGGTTTTTAGAATCTGCTAAGATGGCATGAGGTTTTCTTAATATTCTAAATCAACAAAAGTTTAATACATTAACTATTAAACACTTACATTAAATTAACTAACCTATTAATTAAAAATGAAAAAAATTACATCTTTACTATGCATTAGTATTGCTTTTTTAACTTCATTTTCAGTTTTTTCTCAATTTTCATTCCCTATTGATGCAGGACCATATGCTGTTGCAAGTGGTACACCTGTGACGGTTAATGTTAATGATGCAGGAAATACTGGAGGAGTAACTGCTGGGCTTTACGACAGTTTTACAATTACAGCTGACTGGATAAGCACAAACAATGCTTGGTCAAGCGAAGCCGATTTAACTGTGATCACCTCTGCTGGTTCTGTACTTATAGACCCAGCAACTGCAGGAGGAGGTAGTAGTGGTAACAGTACAACACTAACTTTTGAAGGCTCCTTCACCAGTGTTTATGACCCTTCTGTAGATGGGCTTCTAGACATTGTTATGAACCAGTCCTATGGTGGTTCATCTGCAGATTGGTCCAACATTGAAGTGACATTACATTTACAACCAACTTGTCCTGTACCAACCAATATAATGGTTGACATGGCAACTAATGTCTCAGCAACTTTAAGCTGGAATCCTGGAGGTGCTGAAACCTTATGGAATATTGAAGTGGTGCCTGCTGGAACAGCTCCAACGGGTACACCTACAGAAACAGGCGTATCCAATCCTCATACTGTTTCAGGCCTCACTCAAGCTACAGATTATGATTTTTACATTCAAGCAGATTGTGGAGCTACAGACGGCGTTAGCACATGGGTAGGACCTATTGCTTTTACAACAGCTTGTGATATTTTTTCTGCTCCATTTGTTGAAACATTTGCAGCAACCAGCACCCCAAATTGTTGGACAGAAACTGGAGATGAAGCATGGATATACAATACCAACGGCGATTATGATGCTGGGACTGCAGGAGACCATACTACTGGTGGAGGAACAAATTATGCATGGATTGACGGTTCTGGAGCTGGAAACACCATTAGCACCTTAACATCTCCTTTAGTTGATATATCAACCTTAACCTCTCCTGCATTATTATTCTCTGTTTTTAGTGAAAATAGTGATGATAACACATTCAACACAATTACAGCCGAATTTAATGATGGGAATACTTGGACAAATGTTTACACTCAGCAAGGCCCTTCAGGAGGATGGAGTAATATTATAATTGACTTATCTTCTTACAACACTTCAAATCCAGTACAAGTAAGATTTACTATTAATACCAACAGTACTGGATCCGCTTTTTATAATGATATATTGTTAGACGATATAGGTTTTGATGAAGCACCTTCTTGCTTTACACCTGTAAGTTTATCTGCCAACGCACTTTCAGCCAATAATGTTGAATTTGGTTGGGTAGCAGCTGGTTCTGAAACACTTTGGAATATTGAGGTGGTACCAGCTGGAACACCTCCAACTGGCACGCCAACTGAAACAGGAGTTACAAATCCGCATGTTGCTCAAGGGTTGACAGCTGTTACCGCTTACGATTTCTATGTCCAAGCAGATTGTGGTACAGATGGTACTAGCGGCTGGGCTGGCCCAGTTACTGTCACTACTTTATGCGACGTATATGTACCAGATTATTTAGAAGATTTCACTACAATTCCAGCCAACTGTTGGGATGAAGCAGATGCTGGTGACCCAACTTCTGGTCCACAGAACTTAGGTGCTGGATCATGGGTTGCAGATGGCTACCTTAATAATGGCACTACAGGCGCTTATAAAATTAATTTATATGCTGCAAGCAAAAGTGATTGGATATTATCTCCTCAAATTGATTTAACAGGTGGTCCTTTCCAAGTGGAATTTGATTTTGCCGTTATGAATTGGAACAGTACAACTGTCGCTGGTACTTTAGGAAGTGACGATCAAGTACAATTTTTAATTTCCACAGATGCTGGTGCAACATGGACCGCAATGGTAACATGGGATAACTCGTCTGTATTTAGTGCTACTGGAAGTCATTATGTATTTGACCTAACTGCATATAGTGGTAGTGTCGTTCAGTTTGCAGTTTGGGCATCTGAAGGCACTGTTAACGACCCTGAAGATGTGGATGTGTTTTTTGACAATTTATGGGTAAGATCAATCCCAACATGTCCTGAACCATCTCAGCTTAGTGCTACAAACGAAACACCAAACTCTGCTGAATTAAGCTGGATTCAATCTGGTTCTACTGCACTTTGGAACATAGAGGTTGTACCAGCAGGCACGACCCCTACCGGAACACCAACAGAATCTGGCGTTTCAAATCCGCATACAGTTTCAGGTTTAACGGCAGCAACAGATTATGATTTTTATGTACAAGCTGATTGTGGAAATAACGGAACAAGTATTTGGTCTGGACCTTTTACATTTACTACAGCTTGTGATATTTTTGTTGCTCCTTTTGTAGAGCCTTTTGACGATTCAAGTACACCAAATTGCTGGACTGAATCTGGAGATGAAAACTGGAATTACAGCACAGGTGCAGATTACGATGCTGCTGATGCTGGAGATAACACTGTAGGTGGAGGAACTAATTATGCATGGATTGATGGTTCTGGTACTTCAAATACGGTAAGTACACTGACTACTCCTTTAATTGATGTATCTCCTCTTACTACACCAGCATTATTGTTTTCAATTTTTAGTGAAAATAGCGACGATAACAGCTATAATACCATAGAAGTTGAGTTTAATGATGGAGCTGCTTGGTATAACGTATATACCCTTCAAGGATCTTCTGGAGGATGGAATGACATAATTATTGACATTTCAACTTACTCCATAACAGGGCCTGTACAGGCTAGATTCACCATAAGCACAAACAGTCCTGGCACAGCTTATTACAATGATATTTTAATAGACGATGTTGGTTTTGATGAAGCACCAACTTGTTTTAAACCAATTAACTTAAATGCTACTGTTCTTTCTTATACTTCAGTAGAGTTAAGCTGGACTGCTTCAGGAACAGAAACTCTATGGAACATTGAAGTGGTTCCTGCTGGTACACCTCCAACGGGAACACCAACAGAAACTGGAGTATCAAACCCACATATAGTATCTGGTTTAACAGCCAATACGAACTACGATTTTTATGTGCAAGCTGATTGTGGTTCTGTAGATGGTGTAAGTAATTGGGCTGGAGCTGGTACTTTCTTTACTGGCTATTGTGAATCTGTACCAACAAGTAACGATGGAAACGGTGTAGGAAACGTACAAATAGTAACTACAGATTTTCCAAGTTTTGGTGATGTTACCTATGAAGACCATACAGCAACACCAGTTAATGCTTTTGCAGGAATACTAACCAATGTTCAAATTACATTTGAAACAGGTATTACATACGATGCTCATATCTGGATAGACTTTAATGACAACTTTGTTTTCGAGCCTTCAGAATTAGTATACTCAGGAGAATCTGGTACTGGTAATCCAAATACACTTAATGCGTCGTTTACAATGCCTGCTTCTGCTCCTATTGGGCAACATATAATGAGAATAGGTACTGCCGATTTTGGACAAGCTACACCTAATCCTTGTTACAATGGAAGTTGGGGTGTGACTTTAGATTTTACTGTAGACATACAACAACTAACTTGTACACTGCCTGAAGCGACGTTTACTATGACTGAAGATTGTGACAATTCCCAAGTATTTGTAGAAGTTGATGTAACAAGTGTTGGAGATGCAACCACTTTACTAATATCAAATAATGTTGACCCTAATTTAAATCAACAAATTACAGATGTTGGCACATATATAATTGGGCCGTTTGCTTTAGATCAGGATATAACCATGAGTTTAATCAATGAGCAAAATACCGATTGTACTATTATTAGTCCTACCTTTACCTCATCTTGTCCGACATTCTGTTTAGATGCCTTACCAATATGTGCTGGATTATCTTATCCAAGTGTGGTTGGAGATCAAGTAGCTCCAGATTATTTAGATTATGGTTGTCTATTCACGCAGCCAGACCCACAATGGAATACAATTTTATTTGATTTACCAGGAGATTACCAATTCTCTCTCGATCAAGTAGATCTAAATGGCAACCCAATTGATATTGACTTTATTGTCTGGGGGCCTTTTAACAGTCAAGATGGAGGATGTTTCCAGTTATTACCTGAGAATGAAGCAGATTGTAGTTATTCTGCAACAGCGTCTGAAACGGTAACACTTAATAATGTGCAAGCAGGAGACATATTTATTATATTAATTACCAATTACTCTCAAGATGCAGGAACATACACCTTTAGTCAAGACAGTGGGCCAACAGGTGGTACCAATTGTGAAGTGGTTTGTGATGTTGTGATAGAAGAAGTGGGAGGCATAGATGTCACTGCGCCCGATACAATCGATTTTTGTGGGGAATCTAGTGTGACCATCATTGCAGACTCGCCTTATGCAGACGAATATGATTGGTATATGAATGGATTCTATCAAACTACCACATCCGTTCCTTCATTTCAAGCAACTGAGTCTGGACAGTATTTTGTTGTAGCTCGTGGTGATGTCTGTGATGGGGACTCTCAATCTGAAATCATAACCATTAACCTGTTTAATGATACTGCATTTGCTGCACAACCTAATGATATGGTGGTGTGTGATGATGATGGTTTTACGGAATTCGATTTAGAATCTCAAACCGCAATTATCCTTAACGGAGAATTGGGCACAGATTACTCAGTAACTTATTATGCTTCACAGGCTGAAGCTGACGCTGGAGATACAACAACAGCTCTTAGTTCTCCATATACAAATGTCACAAACCCACAAATAATATATGTAAGGGTTGAAGATATTGATGCAGTTGGACTAGGAACAACATGTTATAGCACTTTCCAATTTATGATTTCTGCAGATTTAAATGATGATCCATCATTTACATTAACAGCAACCTGTACAGGGGCTATAGCCTATATAGAAGGAGATACTGGAGGAACATTTACTTTCAATGCTACAGATGGTGCCGTCATTGATCCTGTTACAGGTGAGATTACCAATGGTGTTCCTGGAACAGAATATACAGTAGAATATACAACTGCTGGAATTTGTCCTATGACACTGGCACAAACAGTTACAGTTCCTGATGAAGAGGATGCCACTTTTACAGCAACATCTACTTGTGATGGAGCGACTATAAAAATTGTTTCTGAAGTGTATGGCGATGCAGATGGTACTTTTGCATTGAACCCTATACCAACAGATGGAGCTACCATTGATGCAGTAACTGGAGAGGTTACAAATGTTACTTCTGGTACAACATACACTATTGAATATACTACATCTGGTCCTTGTCCAGTAAGCAGTATAGAGACAGTTACTACAGATCCTTGCGTCATTCAACAAGTTATTACCCCTAATAAAGACGGTAAAAACGACACATTTGACTTATCTGGCTATCAAGTTAGTAGCCTAGAAATCTTTAATAGAAATGGTATTAAGGTTTACAGTAAATCTAATTATTCTAACGAATTTGAAGGAATATCTGATAATGGAGATGAATTACCAACTGGAACGTATTTCTATGTCATGAAATACGAAGGCAATGAAGTAAAATCAGCTTGGTTATATATTAATAGAGAAAAGTAAACTAACACAACCAAATTTTAATAATGAAAAAAATATATATCATTCTCGTATTCTTGTTTGCATTACAAATGCAGGCACAACAAGACCCTCAATACACACAGTATATGTATAATATGAACGTTGTAAACCCAGCTTATGCTGGGTCCTACGACGGAGTAGCCATTGGGCTTTTATACAGAAGCCAATGGGTTGGTTTAGACGGCTCACCAAATACAGGCACTTTTAACGTGAGTGCACCTGTAGGTAAAAGAGTTGGTATTGGACTATCATTTATTACAGACGAAATAGGCCCTGTAAAAGAGAACAACGTTTATGCTGATTTCTCGTATACCTTGCCTTTGGGTGGTGAGCATAAATTAGCCTTTGGTATTAAAGCTGGTGCTACTTTCCACGATATTGGATTAACTGGATTGGATGTTATTGACGCAGACGACCCATTTTTACAAAGCGATGTTAACGAAGTAACCCCTAATATTGGTGCTGGTGTCTATTTATACCAACCTAACAAGTACTACGTATCTGTTTCCATGCCCAACATGTTAAACTCGGTACATTTAGATGCCAATGGTTATAAAATTGGTTCAGAAACGCAACACCTCTTTGCAGCTGCAGGTTATGTGTTCAGTTTGTCTGAAAATTTTAAATTAAAACCACATACTATGTTCAAAATGGCTTTTGATGCGCCTGTTAGTTTTGACATCAATGCCAATGTGTTTATGTACGATTTAGTTGAAGTAGGTGTTGGATATCGTTTAGAAGACTCTTTTAGTGCCATGGTAAATTTCTTAATTACACCTAACCTAAGAGTTGGTTATGCTTACGATAGTGTTGTTTCAGACTTAGATATAGCTACTTCTGCATCACATGAGGTTTTTATCAATTTCGATATTCCTCTGTTAAAGAAAGTTTCACGTTCACCTCGTTATTTCTAATTACTTAAGCTAAACATTATGAAAAAATTAAATATATTTTTTACACTTTTATTAATGAGTAGTTTAAGTTTAACTGCTCAAAACAAAGACACACAAAATGCCGATAAGCATTTTAATAAATTTGAATTTGTAGAGGCCATTGAAGCTTACAACAAACTGGTTGAAGATGGCAAAGGAGATGCTTATGTTTATGCCCAATTGGCTGAAGCCAATTATAACATCTTCAGTACCCAAGAAGCTGAACGCTGGTATGCAAAAGCATTGGAATCTGATCAAGATCCAGAAATGATGTACAAATACTCGCAAATGCTAAAAGCAAATGGAAAATATGATGAATCCAATAAATGGATGAAGAAATTTGCTGATGCTAAACCTAAAGACGACAGAGCCAAAGCTTTTAAAACAAATCCAGATTATATTCCAGGGATTTTGGAAGGAGAAAAACTATATGATATCAAATCTCTTGAGTTCAATTCAGAATATACAGATTTTGGAGGAACTGTTAAAGATGGAAATCTTTATTTCTCTTCAGCCAGAAATCAATCCAGAAGAGATTATGGATGGAACGAAGAGCCTTTCTTAGACATTTATCGTGTAGCTGTTGGTGGCGATGCTGAAGGTATAGAAGCTCAAGCTGTATCTGGTATTAACACCAGATACCATGAAGGCTTGGTTTCTTTTAGTCCAGATGGAAATACCATGTACTTTTCCAGGGAAAGTTTTGCTGAAGGAGATTTTGAAAAAAATAAAGAAGCAAAAACCAAAAAAAGTTTGCTGTATTTATTTAAAGCCACAAAAGATGGAGAGTCTTGGGTAAATGTGCAACCATTATCCATAAACAACAAAGAATATTCTGTTAAAAACCCTTCTGTAAGCAAAGATGGAAAAACCTTATATTTTGCATCTGATATGCCTGGAGGTTTTGGATTGTTTGACATCTACAAAGTAGCCATTAACGACAATGGTACTTTGGGTCAACCTGAAAACTTAGGAAATAAAATAAATACAGAAGGACAAGAAATGTTCCCTTTTATTAGTGATAAAGGTATTCTATATTTCTCATCCAATGGGCATTTAGGCTTAGGAGGTTTAGATGTGTTCCATACAACGGAATCTGGAAACGTAGTAAACGCTGGAGTACCTGTAAACAGTAACTCAGACGATTTAGCATTTACCATTAATGAAGAAACTGGCGAAGGTTATGTGTCTTCAAACCGTCCAGGAGGAAAAGGCAGCGACGATATTTATGGTCTTAAACGTATTGAACCATGTATCGTAAATGTTGTAACTACTGTTGTAGACAATAAAACAAACAATCCTTTGGCTGGAGTTGCCGTGACCATTAAAGATGCCAATGGTCGTGTAGTAGCTACTGAAACATCCAATAAAGATGGACAGGTTAATTACAAGGTTTCTTGCGATAAAACCTTGGAGATTTCAGGCGTTTTAAAAGACTATCTGGCAAACTCGGTAACTTACTCCGGAAGCAAAGAGAAACAAGCTTTAGTGCAGCTTAATTTAGATCCGATTGAGGTGATAATAGTTAAAGACAAAGTGGTTTTAAATCCAATCTACTTTGAATTTGACAAATCCAATATAACGGAACAAGGAGCTTTTGAATTGGATAAATTGGTGGCTGTTATGTCCAAATACCCAGACATGGTAATTGTAGCAGAATCCCATACAGATAGTAGAGGTTCTGCAAGCTACAACGAAAGGCTTTCTGACAGACGTGCAAAATCTACCGTTCAATACGTAATTTCAAAAGGTATTGATGCCAGCAGAATATCTGGTATAGGTAAAGGTGAAAAAGAAACCT
>NZ_CAXATZ010000028.1:0-39689 GCF_963971605.1 uncultured Xanthomarina sp. | reverse complement strand
GCCCTGCTGATATTACGGTAAGTAATGATGCTGGTCAATGTGATGCGGTTGTGACCTGGACGGCACCTACGGGTGCTGACAACTGTGCTGGTGCTGTGGTAACGAGTTCTCACAATCCTGGGGATACCTTCCCGATTGGGACAACTACCGTAACCTATACCATTACGGATGCGGCTGGTTTAACAGCTTCTTGTTCTTTCAATGTGACTGTTAACGATACACAAGCACCAATTTTTAACTCATGCCCTCCAGGCATTTCAGTGAATAATGATATTGGAGTTTGTGGGGCAATTGCAAACTACACCATTCCAACCGCAAGTGATAATTGTGGAACAGCTACTGTGACACAAACAGATGGAACAGGTTTAACATCTGGAGATCTGTTTCCTATAGGAACAACCACTATAGAATATACGGCTGATGATGGAAACGGAAACACAACAATTTGTAGCTTTACCATTTCGGTAACAGATATTGAAGCTCCTTCCATTACCTGTCCTGGAGGTCCTATAACCATAAATGCTGATGCTAACTGTGAAGCGACAACGGTTGCTTTAGGAACTCCAGTTACAAACGATAATTGTACAGTAACATCTGTCACAAACGACTTAGCCGGACAATTACCACTTCCTGTTGGGACACATACCGTTACTTGGACCGTTACTGATACAGCCGGTCTTACAGCAACATGTACGCAACAAGTAACAGTACAAGACATCACACCACCTGTAATTACATGCCCAACTCCTAATGCTTTTTATAATACAGATGCTGGACAATGTGATGCAACCTTAACTTTTAATGCAACAGCTACGGATAACTGTAATGGCTCTCCTATTATAACCTACGAAGTAGCTGGAACACCAATAACGTTTCCTTATGCTTTCCCTACAGGAACAACAACAGTAGATGTGATTGCTGATGATGGCAATGGACTTATTACAACCTGTTCTTTTAACGTTATAGTTCAAGATAATGAAGCTCCAACAGCTGTTTGTCAAACCTTTACAGTCCCTTTAGATGCCTCTGGAAATGCAAGTATTGTGGCTTCTGATATAGACGGTGGCTCTTTTGATAATTGTTCAACAGTAACACTTAATGCTTCTCAAACAACATTTTCTTGTGCTAATGTTGGTACAAATAATGTAACACTAACTGTGACTGATGCTGCTGGAAACATAGCAACTTGCAATGCCGTAGTAACGGTTTTAGATCATGTACAGGGAGCAACCGCAACAATAACCTCTACGCCAAGCTCGCCAATCTGTTTAGGAGAATCAGTAACTTTTACTGCAACTGGCACTAATTTAGGTGCTAATCCATCTTACCAGTGGTATGAAGGTGGAACACCTGTTGGTACAAATAGCGACACTTACATAACTACGGGTCTTACTAATGGTGAAAATGTCTATGTAGAAATCACCTCCGGCCCATGTAATACGGTTACAATTAGTAATAGTATTGTTATGACTGTAAATCCATTATTACCTGTAACATTTACTCTAAATGCTTCAGCCAATCCAGCGTGTTCTGGAGACAATATCACGTTCTTTGTAACTGGTTTAACAAATGGTGGAGCCACACCAACTTACCAATGGTATGTAAATGGAACTCCTGTTGGTGGAAATACAAACGCTTACAGTTCAACAACTATTAATGATAATGATGTTGTTTCTGTTGACGTTAGCTCAAGTTTGGCATGTGCGAATCCTATTCCAGCGACTCAAAGCATACCTATGACTGTAACACCAAATGCTACAATTTCTTTAATATCTGCTAATGATGTTCAAACGGTTTGTAATGGAACTGCAATGACTGATATTGTCTATAATATCACAAATGCTTCTAATGCAATAATTACAGGTATTCCTACTGGAGTAACGGGCACTTATAATTCAGGTACTTTTACAATTAGTGGGACACCAACTCAAATAGGTATATTTAATTATACTATAACAGCTATTGGTTGTGGAAATATCACTGCAAATGGCACCATTTCTGTAGGTCCGGATGCTACTATTAATTTAATTTCACCATCAGAAAACGATGGTATATGTAATGATGGTTTAGATAACTTAAACTTACAATTTCAATTAAATTCTGGAGCAACAGGTGCCACTTTAACAAGCACACCGGCTTTACCTGCTGGAATAACTGGTAATTTTGACTCCAATACAGGAATTTATTCTGTTACTGGGACTACTACTCAAAACGGGATTTATAATTATACAGTTACAACTACGGGTTGTGGAGCTGGAGATTCAATTACAGGAGTTATAAGAGTTTATGATGGAATACCATCAACTCCTTCAAGCATAAATGGTCCTTCATCATTTTTCTGTCCAGTTACAGAAGCAATCTATTCTGTTCCAATAGATCCAAACGTGGAAACATATAATTGGACGGTTTCTGGTGGTTTTACTATTCAATCTGGACAAGGTACAAATGAAGTTACATTAGCTGTTAATGGCTGGGCATTTTTAGAAACAATTACTGTTACTGCTACAAATGCTTGTGGAACATCTTCTAGTATAAGTGAAACAGTATTATTTAACTTTACTATTAGTGATATTGATGCAGGACCAGACATCTACGTTTGTGCCGGAACTACCCAAGTTACAATGGCAGGTGATGCTGGTGGCTTAGATTATGATGAATGGACTTGGGATGATAACGGAGCAGGTGGTACTTTTTCTACTGAATTAGTTTCAAGTGATTGTGTTTGGGTATGTACTGATTATTGGTGGATTTTTTGTATTGATGGCTATTATGATTGTACAGATGTATACGATTATACTGAAACAAGCACCTATACAATCCCCCCAACGGCTCAACCAGGGGATGTAATTACTATCTCTTTAATTGCTGATAACTGGTTTTGGTGTGACCCATTAGTGAGCACCATGCAAATTCACATTTTAGAAGATCCTGAAGCTGAAATAGTTTCTACAGATCAAACTATTTGCGAAGGTGATTCAACAACCATAACGTTCTCAGGAACACCAGGAGCGCAAATAAGATTTAACGATGGCTCAGGAAACACTCAAGTAACATTAAATTCTAGTGGAAATTATACTTTAAATGTTTCACCAGCTACAACAACAACTTACACTCTTAATAGGGTAAGGTACACTAATGGTGCTTATCCTGGAGGAAACAATAATTGTAATGTAACACTTAATGAATCTGTTACAATAAATGTCAATACAACACCAACAGTCACAGCTCCAGCAGACGTCACCATCTGTGAAGGGGATACTGTTAATTTAAGTGCTGCAACAATTGGTGGAACAAATTACGTAGGTACATGGACGACCTCTGGTAATGGAACATTTGCCGGTAACATATATACGCCTCATGCTGCTGATGTATTTAATAGTCCTATTACATTAACCTATACCAACACGCCTAGTGATGGTATTTGCTCTCCGGTAAGCGACAGCATGTTAGTGACTATTAATCAGGCTCCAACAATCTATGCAGGTGTGGATCAAACTATTTGTAACAATGACACGGTTACCATGACAGCGAGTTTTGGTGGTAGCGCCACATCTGGTACCTGGTCTGGTGGGACAGGAACTTTTAGTAGTAATTTACCAAACGCTACATATACACCAGGAATTGGAGAAACAGGAACGGTTATTTTAACTTATACCAGTAACGATCCTGCTGGTCCTTGTAATTCAGCTATAGATACTGTAGAAATTACAATCGATCAAGGAGCAACAGTTGATGCTGGAACAGATCAAACAATCTGCGAAGGTGATACTGTAAGCCTGACGGCTAGTTTTGGTGGTTCTGCCACTTCTGCTACATGGAATACAAGTGGTAGTGGTACTTTTGCCGGAAACATCTATACACCTAGTGTTTCTGATATAAATAATGGTTCAGTTCTATTAACATATACAACAAATAACCCAACAGGTGTTTGTAACTCTGTTTCAGATTCTATGTTAGTGACTATTAATCCACAACCAACTGTAGATGTAGGTAACAATCAAACTGTCTGCTCTACAAGTACGGGTATTACCATGAATGCAGTTCTGGGTGGTGGTGCAAGTTCAGCTATCTGGTCTACCAGTGGTGATGGTGTATTTAATAACAATAACACTAATGCAGTTTATTCGTTTGGAGCTAATGATATGGCCAATGGTACGGTAACCTTAACTTATACAACCAACGATCCTGCTGGTCCTTGTATAGCTGCTGCGGATAGTTTTGTGGTGAACATTATACCATATATTGCGGCTAATCCAAGCTATACTTACGCTACTAATAATGGAGATTGTTCAGACACTGTTCTAAATTTAAGTGCTGATGGTACAGGGTATTGGTCTGCAGTTTCTGTTCCTGCCGGAAGTCCGTATTCATTCTCAGACAACACCAATCCAAATGCAATCTTTACTGGTGAAAGTGGTACTGAATACAACCTGACTTGGAATGTAGATAATGCAGCTCCATGTGCTGATGATACTGCTACTATAAATGTGGTATTTCCTAATTGTGGTGTTCAAATAGATTTTGATGGTACTGACGATAGTGTGAATTTTGCAAATAGCTATAATCTATCTGGAAACTTTAGTATTGAAGCTTGGATTAAACCAAATGCTATAAATGGTAGTATTCAAACCATCTTATCCAAACGTAATGCTAATAATTTTGCAACAGGTTACGATTTAAGACTGGTCAACAATACCATTTCATTCCATGCAAATGGTTCTAATATTTCTGCCAATGGTATAACTTCAAATAGATGGTATCATATAGCTGTTACATACAATGGAACAAATTATACCCTATATGTTGATGGTGTTCAAAGAAATAGTACGGCAGGACCCAACCCAGCTACCAATAACTTTAATATGTTATTAGGTGCCATGTCTCGTGTAAACAATACACCAACAAACTATTATAACGGTTGGATAGATGAAGTACGCATTTGGAATACAAATTTGAGTACAACTCAAATTCGCCAAATGATGAATCAGGAAATTCAAAACAATGGTGGTTTAGTGCGTGGTTCAATAGTACCAATAGACATTACTGGTATTGCTTGGAACAACTTAATAGCCTATTACCAAATGAATCAAGGAACAGCAGATATCACTGCTGGCCAATTAAATGCTAATGTAGGGGTATCTGGAACTTTGAGAAATATGACTAGCTTACAGGCTGAAACTGCTCCATTACCTTACATAAGTAATAATAATGGGAGTTGGGACACAAATAATACCTGGCTAAATGGTAGTGTACAAATGATACCAAATACCAATGGTGTCGATTGGAACATTGTCAGAATACAACATAATATCAATTCTGGCAACAGAGCCACAACCCTATTGGGCTTATTGGTTGACAACAACAGATATACTATTGATAACAACCAACTATTACGTGTGAATGGTTATTTAAGAATAGATGGTGTTTTAGACCTAGAAGGCGAATCGCAACTCATGCAAAATAATTCAGCTGTTATAGATTATACAAGCAGCACAGGTTATATGGAGCGTGACCAACAAGGAACTGCCAATACATTTAATTACAATTATTGGGGAAGTCCAGTGAGTTCAACTGGTGTTGCTTCTAATAGAGCATTTAGATTAGATGATATTCTTTATAACGGAAATACCAAAGTTCAATGGACAACTGGAAACAATGGAAGCACCACTCCTTTAACCATAAGTAGCCGTTGGGTCTATACCTTCTCAGAAGGATTAGAGGCAGATTATTCTGAATGGGCTCATGAAGGTAACCTTGGTACAATAGATGCTGGATTAGGATATACCATGAAAGGGCCTGGTCCTGGTGCTGCTACTGGCACACAAAATTATACCTTTAGAGGGATGCCTAACAATGGAACCATTTCGGCAAGTGTTACAGCTCAGCCAACTTTTAATAACCAAACTTTAGTTGGCAACCCATACCCTTCGGCCATTAATGCTCTAGAGTTTATTAGGGACAATATTCCTGGTGGAAATTCTGGAACCACTGCTAGCATAGATGGCTCACTTTATTTCTGGAAACAAGCTTCTACCAATGCGTCTCACCTTACAGCTGAATATCAAGGTGGCTATGCAACTTATAATTTATCAGGTGGACTTGCTGCTGTCTCGCCTCCTGGGATTAATGGTCCTGGAGATGCCACTTTAGCTATCCCTAGACAATTTATACCTGTGGGACAAGGTTTCTTTGTAACTTCAGCCAATCATACCAATCAAGTTTCAAATACAGTGAGTTTTAGAAATAGCCAACGTGCCTTTGTAAAAGAAGCGTCCGGTAATTCCATCTTCTTAAGAACCAATAACGATGAAGAAACAGTCGACCTTATTAAACGTATCCGATTGAACTTCACCTCTCCTGAAGGTGCCATCAGGCCGTTGTTATTGGCTTTTACTCCTAATAATGAAGCTACCGATGGTTTCGATTATGGCTACGATGCCAAAAACTCAGATGTCTTCCCAAGCGATATGTCTTTTGTGATTGACAATGAGAACTATGTCATTCAAGGCGTTGGCGAGTTTAATGTGGATAATATGTATCCTGTTAACATCAGCTTAGGAACATCCGGAACCATTGAAATTGAATTGACAGACCTAGAAAACTTTGATGAAGACATTGATGTGTATGTGTATGATGCGCTTTTAGGTAATTATTCCAGAATCAATACGGTTAATTATCAAATAGCCTTGGATGCAGGCAATCATGCCAACAGATATTTCATTGCCTTTAAAGAAGATGCCACTCTCAACACGGTGGATGAAGAGTTTTCCAATGTGATGGTGAATTATCTAAATGCCACAAATGAGGTTTACATCAATGTGCCTACTTCTGTAGATATTAAACAAGTATATTTAGTAAATATGCTTGGACAAACCGTAAAGTCCTGGAATGCAACCAATGCGCCTTTAGCTCACGAATGCAGATTGCCAGTTAAAAATGTTTCTGAAGGAAACTACATTATAAAAGTAAGAACATCAGATAACAAGCTGATAAACAAAAAAGTCATTATCATGCAAAACTAAATGGCTTGATGAATCAAACAAATCCCCATAGACTATGTCATGGGGATTTTTTTATGTCTATTTATAAAACAGCAACTGCATAGCTTAAGTATGGCTCAAGTTTAGATAGTGCATGAGAGTAACTAGTCCTAAAAAAACCATACAGATTAATAAATAAATCCTGATATAATTATACAACTCTATTTCTTAATCCTTAAATGACTACACAATTATTTTAAAATTTGCCACTTAATATAGACTGTGTTAAAGCTCCCCTCTTCAGATGAAGAGGGGTGGACAGACAAAGTCTGGACGGGGAGTTTGATTTTATCATTTAAAAACTAGTAAACAAAATATTCAAAAGAAGAGACGCTATAGACTAAAATCTAAATAAATAGAAGTTTCTTATAGCTTTCCCATAGCTTTCCTATGGCTTTCCTATGGATACTCCATGGATACTCCATGGATAGTGTATGAAGCACAGCGATTTTTCCTACAAATAAAAACCTTTTCAACCTACCATATAAAACACCATAAACTAAAATATTAATGCATTTCATCGATTTTTTTAGTATTTTGTAGATTAATTTCAATATTTTACTATATTAGCTATCCCAAATCATATCCATTCATTTAAACCCAAATAAAATGAATAAATTAACCTACTTATGCCTCATGGTGTTGCTTTGTAGCTTTTCTGCAAATGCAACATCCCATTCAACAAATTATACAGAATCTTATGCTTTTAACGACATACAACGTGTAAGAATAGATTTTACCATGCCAAATGGCTATGTGCGTCATTTGCTATTAGCCTTTACCCCAAATAACGCTGCTACCGATGGTGTGGATTATGGTTATGACGCTTTAAACATCGATAATTTTCCAGATGATTTAAATTGGATGATTGAACATCAGCGTTATGTGATTCAAGGGGTTGGCGCCTTTAACGATACCAAACAGTATCCCTTAGGCATGTTTATCACAAACCCAGGAGAGATTGCCATAGCTTTGGATACTTTGGAAAATTTTGATACTGATATCAATGTTTTCCTATATGATGCTTTACACAACACCTACACTTTGTTAAATGAAATTGATTTTCAAGAAACCGTTACCGCCGGAACTCACTTGGATCGTTATTTCATCGCTTTTAAAAATAACACAAACGGAAGTATCATTAACCAAGCAACTACCTTGCTTTCCATTGAGGACATGGCAACCCAGGAAACATCTATTTCTTTTTTAAGACAATCTAAAGAGATTTATATAAACTCCAACCAAAACATTCACAAATTAGAAGTATATAATTTATTGGGAAAACGTATTTTTAGCCAAGAAGGTATTCACTTAAAAACATTAAGGTTACCAAGCCATTTCACCAACGAAAAGTATGGCATCGTGAGAGTGTACACCCAACAAAGTGCCACAAATAAAAAACTGATCCTGAACTAACTTAAACATACCCAAATTGGTATGTAACTGCATTTTAATAAGGATAATCCTATTTGGATTATCCTTTTTTTTTGTTCAAGAACAATTTTCTATAAAATAAACACAAAAGATGGGATTGCTTGTTTTTATGGTTTTGTGTTGCCAAGACTGACCAATATCATTGATATAACAATTGCTTACTACTACTTTTGAACTCATATTGGACAGTTTTAAAACAACCAACCCTAATAAACTTCAATTTTCATGGAATTTAGACCATTAACTGCTTTATCGGTACATTTAGAAAGTTTAATAAAAGGACGTTTATGGCTTCAGGTAATCGTTGGCTTACTGCTTGGTGCTGCACTTGGGCTGTTATTAAACCCTTCCACTGGGTTGGTCTCTGAACGTGTAGGTTCTTGATTGGCAAATTGGCTGGAGTTACCAGGACAAATCTTTATGCGATTGATTCAAATGGTAATGATTCCATTGATATTTGCCTCCATTATTTCGGGGATTGTAAGCAACACCTCAGACAATTTAAAAACTTTTGGCCTACGCTTATTTCTGTATTTTGTTTTTACAACTACGGTGGCCATAATCATTGGGCTTTCCATAACGCTTCTCATGAAACCTGGAGAATATGTACTGTCCCTAGGCGGTTTTCCTGAAAGTGGCGAAAAACAGATCCTCCCAACTGAACAGGCAAATCTTATAGATAATATTCCCATGGCCATTTCCAATCTCATTCCCAACAATCCGTTGGAATCTATTTTAATGGGTGAAATGCTGGGAGTGGTTATTTTTACCATCATCATTGGGATAGCCATAACCCAACTTAAGGATGTAACTGCACAACCTATCATCCGGTTTACGGAAGCCATTCAAAAAATATGCATGATAGTTGTTTCCTGGGCCATGAAACTGGTTCCCTATGCTGTATTTGGGCTTATGGGAGCATTATTGTCCAGAATAGGCATCGGAATTTTTCTCGGACTTGGTTATTATATGTCGGTTGTGATTATTGGCTTACTTATTTTAATGTCCTTTTACCTCCTATTGGTCTTATTTGTTGGTAAAAAAAATCCATTTAAATTCTTAAAAGCCATTAAAGAACCTCAATTATTGGCGTTTTCTACCGCCAGCTCAGCTGCAGTCATGCCTGTATCCATGAAAACTGCTGAAGAAAACCTTAAAATCCCTTCAAACATCAGCGATTTCGTCATTCCTATTGGTGCTACCATCAATATGGATGGAACTGCCCTATTCCAATGTGTAACCACCTTGTTTATGGCCCAAGCTTATGGTATAGAACTTTCATTAATAAATTTAATATTGATGACTGCTACAGTTATTGCAGCGTCCATAGGAACACCTGCCATACCTGGTGGTGGTGTCATTATATTGGCCACAGTCCTGCAAAGTGTTGGTATTCCAGCTGATGGATTGATAGTGATTATTGGTATCGATCGTATTTTGGGGATGTTTAGGACTGTTGTAAACGTAACTGGAGACCTAACAGCTTGTCTGGTTTTTAACAGGTTCTATGGAAACATCAAGCCTCTGGATACCATGGACCCTAAATTACAACCCTTGGCAAGCACTTAAGGAGAGGGTTTTAAATGTGTTTTAAATTAATTTCCAAGACTTGTGGACGAAAGGACTGTAAAAGCTCAGGCAAAAGATGGTACCATTAAAACCAAGCCATCATAAGCTTAATTAATTTTAATGGAACTGGTTATTTTCAACATGTTTCTGCTTATGGCATAAAGCCATTGAAGCTGCTCCCAAACCAAATGGAATTCTTGATATTGTCTTTCCAAATGCTTGTCTTTTGGATTTAAAAAAGTCATATCGTTTATAAGTTGTTCATTTTCAGAAAGTGCTTTTTGTACCAAGTGAGCAAGTTCTTCAGGAACCTCCTTTTGTAATGTTTTTAATACCAGGCTTAAATAATTATCTATTTTATGGGTAGCTTCCTTAAACATCTCTGATGCTTCGGTTGTTGGATGGTTTTGAATGTAGGTACTCAAGGAAGCCAAAGACGACAAAAACGTATGGTTCAATTCTACCAACTCATAAATTTTATCCAAATGTTTTTGTTTAGATTTTGGTTCTTGGGCCATGCGTTGAAAAGCTGAATTTAAATTGGACGTTTCCAAAAAAGCTGTTTTCCTGGCTACTTTATAACTGGTTGGAACCTGACCTTTTTGTTCATAATACAAGCCTATCTCATTTAAAAAATCCTTGTTTGCCTGGACACTCATTTCAATAGTTTCATGTATATCTAGAAAACTCCATGCTGGCCACAAAAACAACATTGCAACATAGGATAATGCTGCTCCCAAAACCGTATCTATAATTCGGTATTGAATAACTGTTGAAATATCAGGCTCTATAATCCCGTAAATAAAAACCACACTCAAGGTTATAAACGTTGCGGAAGCTTTGTAATTCCTTTGAACCATGGAAAAAGCAATGATTAAAGACCCTATTCCCAAAACAGCATAGAGATATGGATTTTGAATAAGTAAAACCATTCCTGCAGCCACAGCACCTCCTATAAGGGTTCCTATTATCCTGTCTTTGGAACGAACTTTGGTAAGTCCGTAACTAGGACGCATAATCACGATAATGGTCAAAAGTATCCAATACGGATTTTGAAAAGCGAAAACATGACCCAATATGTAACCCAAAACTACAGTGACAGCCAATCGCAAGGAATGTTTAAAGATATTGGACTTAAAACTCAAGTTCCTTAACAGGATATTCAAACTGTAATCTTGAGATACAATAAAGCGCCTGGATTCATTGGAATCTATAAAGTCTTTGGTATCCATATTTGGATTGCCTAAAAGCCATTTTATCCGTTTGATTTTTAAGAATTGCCTTTTTTGATATTCCAGATAGTTTTGAAGTATTAAAAAGCCCTCATAATCTGACTTGTTATTGGAGTTTTTTAGGGCTTCCACTTCTTGTTCCAACCTCTCTAGGTACAAAATCAATTGTTTATTATTAGGTAATTGCCTTTTATTGTACCTTGTTTTTGAAATAGACCTTAATTGCTTGGCAACTTCAAAAATAAAATCCTGGAAACTTTTAACATAGTTAGGATGATACTTTAAAAACACATCCATTTTATCATAGTTTACCGGATTTGCAATGGCAGCTTCCAATATTTCTACAAGTTGAACAAAAACCAATAAACGCTTCCCTTTATAATGCGATAGCCCTGATTTTTTTCTGGACTGAATTAAAATCTCCCGTAATGTAGCATGTCGTTCCACCAGTTCGGCCTGTAAATCCAACAGCTTGGCCTGTAATTCGTCCCTGTTAGGCTGAGGACCAACCAGTTTGCCTCGGGTTTCAAGAAATACTGCTGTAAGAAGAAAGGTCTCTGCCAAAATCTCTTCGGTGTGCGCTTTCGGATTGATAAAATACCATATCACCACCAACAACAAATACCACAGACCACCTAAGCCTATTAAAAATGCATATTCATACATTTCCAAGGTTTCACTTATATGGGCAAAACTCAATACCAAAGCCAACAAGCCAGAAAAACTGATTAACGAAGCCCTAAATCCATACACTGAAATAAAAGCAATGCTAAAAGTTAAAAATCCAAGCACAGGTATTATCAACCATGTTTGGTAATGTAGGTAGCCTCCCAAAAAACTCACTATCATAATCAATAAGGCCGAAAGCAAAATACCGTTTATTTTGTGTGTCAATTTTCCACTAACATGACTTGGAGAACACCAAAAAGCACCAAAACCAATGGCCAAACCTATTTCCAATTGATTGAAAACCAAACCAAAAACTATAGGCAATGTAATGGCTATCCCAATAAGAACAGCTTTTGAGAAATCGTTGCTTTTTAAAAACTGGAAGAGTTCTTTAATGTTTGTTGAAATAATTTGACTGATTGGCTCCAAAGTAATTTATTAAGCCTCAAAGGTACAATTTAGCAACCAAACTGAACACTTTTTACAGTTGATATACATTTAGGGATTATCTGAACAAAAGCATAAAAAAGTGAGTATAATCGCAAGCACGACTTGTGTTTTTATGTACTTTAGCATGACACAATAATACAAGTGGCATGTTTAGACATCAAGGTAAAAGCAGAACATTAAAACACAATATTCATCTGGCAACGGTTTTGTCTTTTGTTGCTGGTTTGGTTAATGTTACTGGCTTTTTATCTTTTAAACAGCTAACAACAAACGTAACAGGGCACTTTGCCCTTTTTGTTAACGATGTGTCCCATTTCGAATTCTGGAAAGGCACCATATACTTTTTATATATCTTTTCATTTTTATTTGGTTCGTTCTCCTCGGCTTTTTTGTTGGAAAAGTTTAACGAGACCAAAAAACTGAATGTTTTTGCGCTTCCAACCCTCATGGAATCCCTTATTTTGATAAGCATACCTCTTTTAGGTCATGTTACAGGTTTACCAAATCCAGATCTAGTGGTTTGCATGTTGTTATTTTCCATGGGACTGCAAAATTCTTATGTAACAAAAATTTCCAATGCTGTGGTTAGAACCACGCATTTAACCGGATTGTTTACAGATTTGGGCATAGAGCTGTCACAATTACTTTTTCCTATAACAAAACTAAAAAGAAACAGTATTAAAGCTACCATTAAATTACGAGTGTACATTATTGGATTTTTCTTTTTAGGAGGCTTGGCAGGTGGCTTTTTCTTCTCTACAATGAATTTAAAATTGAATACCTTACTCATTGGAGCCGCCATTCTTTTACTGAGTCTGTTTTACGACGATTTTAGGTTTTGGTATTTAACCTCTAAAAGAAGGCATGTAAAAAAAACAACACTGTCAAAAAGGGCATCCTAAGCAAGCGAAAAAAATTAAGTAAAATATTGACTGAGGTTTCTTGCTTTTATACTTTAGGTATTTGTAAATTTACTTAAGTTTTTAAACCCAATATTTTAATATCATATCCAGTATGAACAGTAACAGATCCTATGGCATTGGTGGCAGTACAGCCGAAATAGAACTTTCCAAATTAAGTGAACCAAACGTTAAGCCTGCACCTATTAATTCCTTAGAATTTCAAAACAGATTGGATAAAGCCTGTCAAGCGCTAAAGACAAAAGGCCTGGATGCCTTGTACATTAATGCTGGAACCAATTTGTATTATTTTACTAACACCACATGGAATCCATCAGAACGTATGGTTGGTGCCTTACTTTTTGCTAACGGACAACTAAAATACATTGTTCCAGAATTTGAAATTGGGACTTTTAACGATTATAAAGGCATGGATGGGGAACTTATTGCTTGGGCAGAGCATGAGTCGCCAGTTCAAAAAATATCAGAACATGTGTCAGAAGGCATACGATTGGCTGTTGATGATTCAACAGCATTTGCAATGGTTTCCCGTTTTCAAGAGCATAAAAAATTTAGAATTAGCAGTGCCGAAGAGTTGATTAGGAACATTAGAATGCTAAAAAGTGAAGCTGAAATTGCGCAAATTCAATATGCCATGGATTTAACCATGCAAGTGCACCAAGCCACAGCTAGGATTTTATCTCCTGGTATCAGGACTACCGAAGTAGAGGATTTTATACATAAAGCCCATCAAAAATTAGGTATTGCCAGTGGATCTTACTTCTGTATTGTGTTGTTTGGCAAGGATTCCAGTTTTCCCCATGGCGTAAAAACCCCAAAACCTCTTGAAGAAAACGATATGGTTTTGGTAGATACAGGAGCCAGATACAATGGCTACCTTTCAGACATTACCAGGACCTATATTTATGGCGATGCCACACAGAAACAACAAAACATTTGGGCTAAGGAAAAGGCTGCACAGTTAGCTGCCTTTAAGGCTGCTCAATTAGGCAATCCTTGTGGTTATATTGATGACCAAGTGCGCGTTCAATTGGAAAAAGACGGACTAGGTCCAGATTATGCGCTTCCAGGTTTACCACACAGAACAGGGCATGGCATAGGATTGGACATTCATGAACATCCTTATATCTTGAGAGGAAACGATATGTTGCTCCAAACAGGCATGACTTTTAGCATTGAGCCCATGATAGTGGTTCCTGATGAATTTGGAGTACGATTGGAAGACCATATTTACCTGACCAATAAAGGTCCTAAATGGTTTACTCAACCAGCACATAGTATTGAGAATCCTTTTGGTCTTTAAAAAAAAACAAAGTAGTCTCTTTAGTGTTGGCATTTTATTTAGAAACCAAATCCCAAACCAAATGCTACCCGAACACCATCAGTAGAATGAAAGGCTCCAATATTAGCAGACAAGACCTCTATGGCATTAATAAAGAAACCTCCTCCATAGGTATTATGCCATTTTTTTGAACTGTCATTTTCCAGCCAAACCCTACCATAGTCAAAACTCCCATATATTCCCATTCTTATGGGAATGACAGGTGTTTTGATACGACTGAAACTATAACGTAAATCGGTGTTTTGGTAAAGGGAGTTTTTTGCTGTAAAACGTTGGTTCCTAAAACCACGAAGACCATCTTCCCCTCCTATGGATGCTGCCTGATAAAATTCATATCCATTTCCAAAATTAATATGGGTTTTTACTTTTGATGCCAAAACCAAACGGCCTGAAGGGTTCAATTTTCTTGCTATTCCCAACTCTGTAATAAGATAACCAAAGTTGCGATTGCTCACTTCCAAATTATCTTTAAAACCTGCTTCTAAAGAAAATAGCAATCCATTGGTTGGGTAGGCCTTACTATCGGAATTGGAATAATCAAATCTGGCATTAAACCCTACAAAGTGCTCTTCATCAAACAAATATTCCGGAAGTATATCAGTATTGGATACATAGCGGTTATCTGCATCATGGATTTCATTCACTTCATAACTCAATCCAAATTGAATGATGCTTCCTCGTTTGGAATTCCAGATCAATTGTGGACTAATGGTAAACATTCTGGTTTTAACACGATTGTAATCCATTCCAAATTCTTCATCAAAATTTTTGGTTTCATTTCCGTAACCAAAGAAATTAATGCTGTAATTTGGACTCTGAAAGTGTGATTGTAAGCCAAAATTCAAATTACCAACCACATTGGCAAACTCGCCTTTGTAATTTAACTCATAACCATGGGTTGCAAAATAATAGGCTCCTTTTATTTGGTGCTGCGATGTAAACGGATTGCGTTCAAATCCGTAAACTGTATAAGTATTGATGAACCCAAGTTTTAGTCCATCGTCTGGGTTGGCTCCCAAAAGAGGCAAAATTTGATTGGTGTTGTTCCTTATTTTTCTATAATCAAATACATTGGTGTTATAATCATCTGTTAATTTAATTCTAGCTTTTGTTGCTTGGGATAAATTGTTGTTTTTCGATTTGTAATCGTATATCACAATGTTTTTACCATGTGTTACTTTATAATCGTCGTTGTTTTGTCCCCCAATCAGACGAATTTTAATTTTGGACACCTGTCCTTGCACGTCAAAACTATCATCATCATCCAAACCGTAAATCCAAATTTCCTTGGTTGCATTTGCTTGGTAGATTTTATGATGAAATCGGTCCTTAATGGTGTCGTCCTTTTTTCGATACATGGACACTTCCACAGTTTCTTTATCCAATGCTTTTACAAGAATATAATCATCTTTATTGGTGGCTGTTAAAACAGCATGTTTGCGAATAAGTTTAAGGTACCTATCAGCTATTTGTTGTAGGTTTTTACGTCTTTGCTTTAAAATGCCTTTAATGGTTACAAGGGTATTGGCATCTACTTCCTTTGGCATGGAATTAAAAGCCTCATCAATGACCTCATCCGTTATTTGGGATTGAATTGCCTGTACTTGCTCATCCCAATCAGATGAATTGGAATTTGTTATAAATGCAACATCCAATGGAAACACAGACACATTAAAGCCTTTCACATCTTTTAAATCTGGTTCGTATTTCCTAAACTTTCTGGCTGCTGGTATAAGTGCCACGCCTGTTCCAAACAAAAATCCATCGGACATTTTAGAAAAAGCCAAATCCCTATCCCGAGGCAAAGGCTTATAAACTGTTTTATTGTCTTCCTCAAAAACCATCCAACGCCATTGGTCTTGATGTCTGTCGGCATCTCCTATGAGCATATCAAACAAACGCGCTTTTATAAATTCTTGTTCATCGATCACCTTGGATTCGTCACTAAGCACCTCTGCCAGCATATCGACGGTATTTACTATCTCTCCCGTAAAATTCCCAGTGGCCAATTCTAAATGCCCATCAGAAGCATGTTCTTCAAAAAGATACAGCTCGTCTCCAAAATCCTCATTATACAAACCTAAAGCATCCTGCTTGGGGATGTAGTAAAGTTTAGGGTTTAAATGCGATAAATTAATGGCATCTGATAAGGTGGCTAGTGTAAAAGGCGCGTAAGGGTGTGCTCCAGTAAAAACATCTTCTATCAAACCTTCGGAAGCTGTATTTTTAAATTGTCCTTCAACATATTGATCTTTAAATATAGCGGCTTGCAAAAATTGATCTGCTTGTTTTTTCATGGCACGCATCACATAACGTTTTCCATCTGAGGCCTGCAAATGCAAGGTTTTGGACTGTGTGCCCCCTCCTTTTCTAAAAGGTTTTAATCCACCCATCAACGTATCTAAATAAACCACTTTTGCCGAAACAGCTTGGCTGTAATCCGCTCGATACCTTTCTCCCCAAAGAAATTTATAGAAGCCTGATTTATCGGTTTCGTCTAACGAATAAATGGAAGCACTAATGGAATCCAAATCAATTTTTGGATAAGTGGTTTTACCTATGGTTTTGGGTTTTATGATTTGTTTGTAGAACTCGACTTGTTGGGTGTTTGAATTTACAAACTGTACATCTACTGCCTTTTCTTTGCTAATATTCAACAAGGCATAACCTGGAACTGCATGTCCATAATTATTGGAATTACGCATTCTAACGGGTGTTGTTTTAGAACCAGCACCACTTATTACCTGAACCACATTATCAAATTCCAGGTATTGTAAGCTATGTTCATGCCCTGAAAGGAAAATAACCTGTTCGTTTTGTTGAGCTACAGCTATGAGATTTTTTCTTAATTCGTTATAAAACTGATTTGACAAATCGGCATTAACAATACCACTTGTGGATCTAATTACATTTTTTATGGTTCCTAAAATAGGAACGGGACTCAGGTGTTCCTTAACATCATATCTTCCATTGTGGGGACCTTCGCTCTGAATGGGATGGTGTATGGCTACCAAGGTTATTTTTCCTCGGGCCTTTTTTATTTCGCTTCTAAATTCGTCCAGAAAATCTTCCCTGGTTTTTATGTCGCAATCTTCATTCATGGTAGGATGCCTATTCCAATTGGTAATGTACCAATGGGAATCCACTATCAGCAAAACGGTATCTTCGTTTAATTTTACTTTTTCAATAGGACAGCCATTTTCCGGTTGAAACGTGTTTTTGCCCAAAGCCTCTTCCACCATTTTTTCTTGTAGTTTTAAACCTTTTAATCCACTGTACCAATCGTGGTTTCCTGGAATAAAATACACCTGACCAGGAAAGGTTTTGGCAACATGTAATTGAAGGTTTAAGGCTGTTTTGGCATCTTGAATCGCTTTGTCTCCTTCTAAGGGAATGCCTTTTGGATAAATATTATCCCCCAAAAATAAAAGCAAGTCGTTTTTGTCTGCTTGATTAAATTGCTTTTCAAGACTGGTTAAGGCTTTAGGAGCCGTTCCGTCTGGGTTTGGCATTCCTGCATCTCCTATTAAAAAAACATTGGTGGTTTCTTGATCTATACCAACAAGTTGGTTTTGCTTGACATTAGGGTTATATGGCTTGTAGGTAGCACAACTGCTAACAATCCATCCCATTAACAGTAAACTTCCAAAAATGCTTTTTGTCATAGTTGATACTTGCTTTTAAACCGTTTCTATATCCTCTAAGGTGAAGATACTGGATACTTTTTGTAAGTCTTTATTTAAATCCACGCGAATGGCCTTGAGACCACTGGCTCCTTGAAGTTCTTCCAGTTCCACGATTTCCATATGTTTACCAACATAGTTTTTGGCTTGCAGGAATTGAAAATAGGCTACATATTCACGTTCTATAGCTGTACTTGAATAAACCACACACAGTTTATGAGGTTGGGTTAAACGTTCGTTGGTGTTTTTAATATGCGCTTTATCTATACGCTTTTTAATCATTTCATAACGCACATTATAGGCGCCATCCACATCAAATTGTTTTTCGTCAATTCGGTAACGAATCGTTATGGGAACATCATAAGCCAATATCAAAGAAGCAACTTCCAGTTGTAGGGGAAATTCTTTTTGTTTTTCATAATACATGGCTTCCATCTCGCAAGTTACCTGAAGCTGCCATAAACGCAAATTGTACAGAACCGTTGGATGATATTTTAAATGTTTGGTAATGGATTGCCCAACATATAAATTGTGCTCGATGCCATCTGTATTGAATTTTTCAAAATAATGTGGAAAAATCTCTTGAGCTTTTGCTTGTTGTTTTTCCAAGAATGCCGACAAAGCCTTATTGCCCATGTTAATGGTCTCATCGTAGGCCTTTCTGGCGTCGTAAAGGCTATTGGTAGTCTTGTCTATAGCTTGAAGAAACGCTATTAAATCCTTTTTATTTTTGGATTGACTTTGAAAATGTTCAAACAAAGGTATGAGTTGTTTTTGAAAAAACTGATTGATTTCCTGTTCTGAATTGGTATGGAAATGTTCCTGTATTTCAAATAAATAATTGTCTATTTGAAAAATCAATTGCTCGTAAAACGGCAAATTAATATTGGTTCTATCTATAAGGATCTGTTTGCTTACTTCCAATTGTTTGGTTAAATCCAATTGGATTGCCTCGTTTCTGGCATGCGATGAACTCACCACATCCACTTGACCAAATAGGGGAATGACATCTTTAAATACAATTTCATGAAAAACCGGATTTTCCCCAAAGTTTCTTTCCTGAATATACTGTCTGGCTTCTTCCTCAAAACGCCATTGAACTGATGGATGAATGGCTGTACATTCTTGTTGTATTACAGCACTAATTTCGTTTTGATATTCTGAAAACGTGCGTCTGGAATAACTTAAAATAAATGGCATAATGGTATCTAACTTTACCATGTTAATGGCATTTAACTGGTTTGGCTTAAATGCTGCCAATTCCACAATAAAACCCAATTCCCCATTAATGGGAATAGGAATTAAAGCCACACTTTTCAAGCCTCTTTCCAATAAAATTTTACTTAACCTGTTCCCTTTGGTTTGTTTGTGATAGGTTTCAACATTTGCAATAATGGACGGTTTACAGTCTTTAAACAATTCGTTGTTGATATGGGAGCAGGCGTATTTTCCAACAGACATATGTTCATCTGGCAATAGGGTAAGCATATCAAAATTCTTGTCAAAAGGTGGCGTAATCATGTTTTCTATAACGCTATAACTTCCAACTTGTAAATCTGGAATATTAAAGATGCGCCTAATGTCCTGAAGAATGTGTTGAAAACTTTCTGTGTTGGGCTCAATTAAGTGCGTTTTAAAATCGTCTATACGTTCATCTAAAGAGGTGTCAATGAGCGTAACCAATCCAAAACCTTCAATGGTCCAAGAGTTTTTGGGGAAATACTTTTCCCAAATTTCAAATTTATCGGCATGGCTCAATAATTCATCCAATATGTCTGGAGTAATGTCTATGGCGTTCTTGTTGGGATAGATATCAATAAAATCGGCATTAAAAACAACACGATAGCGCTTTCTGTCTCCATTTTTATCTATAACAGACAAGGTTTTTGGTCTTTCAAAATCTACTTGATATTTGTAATACACATTAAGTATAATGGCGTAGATAAACAAATCAAAAGAGTCTTCATAATCCTTGTACAGATCATGAAAAATATTGTTGTCTGTTTTTGCATTGTTAATGATATTTTGCAGTCTGGTGCTGCAATAAATCACATCGTTGGTATAAGGTGTTACAGCTGCTTTTATTTCGTTTTGCGTTAAGGCTGTTGGAAATATAAACGACATGACTTGATCTAGTATGTCTTTGTGTTTAAAAAAATCTTCTTTTGAGTCTGTGCCTAACGTTAAAACAGGATGTGCATCAAACAATTCCAAAGCTTGTTTAGCTTGAGTTTGCACACTGGAGTTGTTGGAGGAACTTATCAAGTCTTCAAACTTTTCCTTCAACAAACGCAAAGACATAATAACTTTAAAAGGTCCTGTATTTTTTATTCTCATTAGCCTGTTTGTATTTTGTGTTACACAGAAAAATATACATAATAACTATAAATAAATGCTGCTGCCGAAATAATGATCCCAAACATAAAAACGGTATAGGTAATCCGTAACAACTTATATTTTCTGTTAAGTACGAGACCTAAATAATACAAATCCTTAGTAAGCGAATTGTATAAGGTTTCTTCGTTTTCCATTAAATAGTCGATTCCCCATTCAAAATCTTGCAAACTCATTTTTTGAAAGTTCCCAAAAAATAGAATGTTGGTTTTCTTTTCTTTGATCATCTCCTTGGTGATGGCCACATTGGATATTTTTGGTCGTGTGGACAAAACGGACAATACCACTGAAGCTACGCTAAACAACATTAATATTAAAGTTGGATATACTAAAAATAAATTAGACGGACTATCCAGTTTTGGGATTAAGTTGGACAGGGCAACCGAAATAATAATGGCATTTACCGATAGTAAAATATTGGCTTTGGTATCGGCAATGGCACTTAGTTCTATATGGTTTTTTAATTGAACCCGAAACATGGTCTCTATACCTCTACCAAATCTTGAACTTTTATCTTTTTTCTTTTCTTTGGCCAACAGTTTATCTATTTTTTTCTGAACTTCCAATTGGTTGATCTCTTTTTTAGGTTGCCACAATTGTTTTGCAGAATTGGAATAAAACGAGTGGTTTTTAAGAAACACCAAATTTTGTTGCAACCATTCTATTTCAGAAATATGCTTTTGGTTTTTGGCATTTATTTCTTTCATTAAATTACCCGAAATTTCTATAAAATTTTCTGAAGCGATATGACCACAATCGGCATCTTTTATAATTGCTTCTAATTTATGTTTGGGCTTAAACTCACTTTTAGTGGCCAAAATCAATTGTTCCACTAGGCTTAACAAGTCTTCAGGCACCTCTTGTTGCTTTAAAAAAGAAATGGCTATTGTTACACTCTCTTCTTCGTGACCTTGATCTGTATAAATATAGCCTACATCATGAAACCAAGCTGCAAGCTTTAAAGCCATGGTTTCTTGTTCTGTACAAGCTTCCAGGCTTACCAATTCTTCAATATTGGCTACCACACGTCTGGTATGAATGGCATTATGGTAATAATTTGTAGCTGCCAGCTGTTTGTTTAACAGGTCTACGACGTAGGTTTCCACTTGGAGTAATAGCGCTTCTTTCATATTACAAATTTACAAGGTTTGGTATTTAAAAACACAATGTCTGTCATCTTTTAAGGTTTTATTTGATATAGCGTTCCCTAAAATACTATAAATAGGAATGATATAAAATAACAGTCCAAATTTGTTTTTCTGTGCATCAAACTTATTAGACGAAACAAACTCTGAAAACTTATGATAATTTAAAAATAACAGTAAAAAAAAAGAACTCTTACAAGTCCTTTTTTTCTGTAATTGATTATTAATTAATGAACCTCTGCTTTTATTTCGCCTGACTGGTTCATCATCATGCTGTGATCGTATTTACAACAGTCTGGTAGATTTTTGTAGGCTTCTTCACTTCCAGTAACCTTTTCGGTATCATAACCAGATGCAGCTATGGCATGGTGAATAGCCATAACATCGGTTTTGGTGTCATCAAAAGACACATCTATTTTCTTTTTATCCACATCCCAAGTGGCTTTGGCAACTCCTTCAACGCCATTGGCAGCTTTTTCTATGGTTTTTTTGCACATGCCACAATTTCCCCTTACACCAAAAGATACATCTGTGAATGCCATGTCTTTACTCATTTCGGTGCTTGGTGTTGTTGTTTCTTGTTTCGCTTCATTTTTACAGGCCGTTACACCTAATACCGCAATTACAGCGACACTTAAAATTGCTTTTTTCATTTTTTTAAAAATTTAATTGTTATTATTTGTCTTTACTTAATCTATTACTTGTTTGACTTCGCCACAGGTGAGCATGGCTTCACCAAAATAAGGATTGATTACCTTTTTTTCTTTGCTTAACCAATACGCACCTTGGTTGTTATCTGCCATAGGACAAAATTGAAGATAGGCCGTTTCATTGATGCCAAATACTTCCAGGGCTTTTGTTAATTTTGCTGATAACTGTTTAAAGAAGTCTCTTTGTGAAGGTATGCTTGAAGCTTTAGAAATTGAAACAGCCGATGTTCTCAAGTCATTTTCCAATGCCATCCATTGCTTGTGTGCTTCACCCTTTAAAAGTTCCATATCTATTTCAGATAAATGGCTTAGGAAATTATTTGAAGCTGTTACAGCACGTTTGGAATCTTCCTTAACCAAAGCATCTTTTAAAGCGATATAATCATTAAAAACAAGACTTAATTGTGCTTGAAAGTCCCCTGACACTTCCATACGTTCATGTATATTAACCTGTTTGCTGTCTGTATTGGAAGCATGGTCTCCCGAATGTTCTTGGTGACCTGTCATTGTTTTGTTTCCCTCCTTATTCATCATGGATTTTTTACCTTGCAATTGTGCTGCAGCATCCACAGTAAAAGTTCCATGAGTCACTATCTCATTTCCAACAAACACGCCATCCACAACTTCATAAGTGTCTCCTATTTTATTACCTAAAACCACTTCCTGCATTTCAAAAACAGGTTGGTTTGGCTGTGTTTTTAAATACACTACAGATCGTTTGCCAGTCCATAACACAGCAGATGCAGGAATTGTCAATACATCCTCATTTTTCTTTAAACCACCTTCAATGCTGGCAGTAACAAACATGCCTGGTTTAAATTTAAGATCCTTATTATCTAGTACCACACGGAGAGTTACGGTTCTTGTCTGGGTATTTAATACTGGGTTTATAAAATCTACTGTTCCTGTGAATTCTTTATTGGGATAGGCTTTGGCAGTAACAATTACCTGCTGTCCTTTTTTTAATAAATCAATCTGATTTTCATACACATCAAAATTGGCCCAAACCGAATTGAGGTTGGCTATCTTTAAAAAAGGTTCTCCTTGTTTAACATAATCGCCTTGTGCCACCAATTTTTCAGTAACCGTTCCAGAAACAGTAGCATAAACAGACACGTTTTCTTGTACTTTACCAGTGGTTTCAATGTGATTGATTTGACTTTCAGATAGTTTCCATAATTTCAACTTATTCCTAACTGCTTGATATAATTCGGGTTGTGAATTTTTTATTGACGCTGCTGTTATCAATTCTTGTTGTGCTGCATACAGTTCTGGTGAATAAATGCTTGCCAATAACTGACCTTTAGAAACCGTTTCGCCTGTAGCGTTCACGTACAATTGTTCTATTCTACCTGAAACATAACTTACCTGAACGGCATTGGCCTTTTCATTTTCAGCAATTTTACCTGATAATGTCAAAACATGACCTTCTACGTTTCCTTTACCAATAATACTGGTTTGAATATTGGCCAAGGCCATGGCATTATCTGTTAACTTAAACTGGTTTGCCAACAAACCATCACTTCCTGTTTCGGCAGGAATTAAATCCATACCACAAATAGGGCAATCACCTGGTTCTGGCTGCATAATTTGTGGATGCATGGAACAGGTCCACATTTGATTGGTTTCTGCAACAACTTCATGATTATGGTCTGTTTCTTTTTTTGAAGAACCACCAAATATCACCCAACCCAAAAGTATGCCTGCCGCTAGCAAACCTATGTATATAACTATTTTATTATTTTTCATTTTCCAATCGTTTAATCATGGCTTTCATTTGCTCAATTTCCTTACGTTGTGCTTCAATAATCTCATTAGCCAACTTCTTCACCTCTGGGTCTTGAATTGCTGCACGTTCACTGGTTAAAATAGCAATGGAATGATGTGGTATCATGGCTTTCATCCAAAGGACATCTCCAATTATTGGAGCTTGCATCCTTACCAATCCCAATGCACTTATAAATAGTATGAAACTACCTGCCAATATAGCTATGTTCTTTTTTTTATTGTTATACATGTTACGCATAAAAAACCACATGATGACTGCCATTGCAGAAATACCCAGACACGTCATATAGAAACGTGTTAGACTAAACCATACGTGGTCTATTGTGTATGTGTTTAAATACATGGTAATGTACATGGCTACAAATGAGCAAGCCAACATGATAAAGAAGGTTTTGTAATTTCCTTTATTTGAGTGTTCTTTTGAATTTTCCATTTTAATTTGTTTTAAAAGTTAAACATTAACTGTTCTCAATCGCAGCGCATTGGCAATAACCGAAACCGAACTAAAGCTCATGGCCAAAGCCGCAATCATGGGCGACAGCAATATTCCGAAAACCGGAAATAAAACACCTGCAGCCACTGGCACTCCCAAGGTGTTATAAATCAATGCGAAAAATAAATTTTGTTTGATGTTTTTCATTACAGCATGACTTAGGTTTTTGGCTTTTAAAATACCGTGTAAATCGCCTTTAACCAAGGTTATCATAGCGCTTTCAATAGCCACATCGGTTCCTGTTCCCATGGCAATACCAACATCACTTTTTGCCAATGCTGGTGCATCGTTAATGCCATCTCCAGCCATAGCAACCACTTTACCTTGTTGTTGCAGTTTCTCTACTTCTTTGAGTTTGTCCTCTGGCAGCATACTGGCTTTAAAATCTGCCAGATTTAATTCTGTTGCCACGGCTTGAGCAGTATCGTGATTATCTCCTGTAAGCATGATGACTGCTATCCCTTTATCCTGAAGGGTTTTAATAGCCTTGGCGCTGGTTGTTTTTATTTTATCGCCAATCACCACATAACCAACTACAACTGTATCAATTGCCAAATACGAAACCGTTTTGCCTTGTTTTTGATAGGTTTTTGCCTCATTCTCCATTTCTGAAGAAATTTTAGCGTTGGCATGCTGCATCATTTCTGGGTTTCCTAAGGCTACGGGTTTTCCATTTACTTGTCCTTCCACTCCTTTACCTGTAACAGCACTAAAGTTTTCAGATTTTAGTATTTCTGTTTTCTTTTCTTTACCATATTTTACGGTAGCCTCAGCCAGTGGATGTTCTGAATTACTATTTAACGACACAATATATTGCAGCACCTCAGCTTCGGTAAAACCTGCCTTGCCAGCAGTTAGGCCATCTCCAAAAGCTCCTATTTTTTCAACTGTTGGTTTGCCTTCGGTAATGGTTCCTGTTTTATCAATGATTAAAGTGTCTACCTTGTCCATTTTTTCCAGTGCTTCGGCATTTTTAATAAGCACGCCATTTTGCGCACCTCTACCCACTCCTACCATCACAGACATTGGTGTGGCTAATCCTAAAGCACACGGACAGGCAATAATTAGCACTGCAATGGCATTTACAAAGGCGTACACATAAACAGGTTCTGGACCCCAAAGTGCCCAAACTATAAAAGTTAACACTGAAATAATCGCCACAGCAGGCACAAAATACCCAGATACTTTGTCGGCTAAATTTTGAATAGGCGCACGACTTCTGCTGGCATCGTTCACCATGTGGATAATTTGGGAAAGCAAAGTGTCGCTCCCAATTTTTTCGGCTTTCATCAAGAACACTTGATTCCCGTTTATGGTACCACTGCTTACTTTATCATTAACCGACTTGTTTACGGGAATGGGTTCTCCTGTAATCATGGATTCGTCAATGGTGGTTTCACCTTCGGTAATCGAGCCATCCACAGGAATTTTATCACCTGGTCTTACTTTTAGGATATCTCCTAATTCAATGTGATCGATACTCACTTCCACATCTTCACCATCCACTACCTTTATGGCTTTGTTTGGCGCCAATTTTAACAGTTCCTTGACTGCCGAATTGGTTTTGCTATGAGCTCGCGCTTCCAACAATTGCCCTAATAATACGAGTGTTAAAATTACTGTCGCTGCTTCAAAATAGACGTGCACTGCACCAGATTCCGATAAGAACTGCTCTGGAAACACCTCTGGAAAGAATATGCCAAACACGCTAAACAACCAAGCGACACCTGCTCCAATCCCAATAAGGGTGAACATGTTTAAGTTCCAAGTTTTGATACTTCTATATGCACGTTCAAAAAACATCCATGTGGCATAAAATACCACTGGAATGGACAATACAAATTGAATCCAGTTCCAGTTTTTTTGATGCATGATTTCAAATAGTGGATTGTTGGCAAGCATTTCACTCATGGCAATGATGAAAATGGGCAATGTGAATATGGATGCAATCCAGAATTTCTTTAATAGCTTTTTATAAGTTTTCTCTTCAGAAGACAAATCTGCTTGCATGGGTACCAAATCCATACCGCAAATTGGACATGAACCTGCTTCATCTTTTACTACTTCGGGATGCATGGGACAGGTCCATTGCTCGGAATGGGTTGACGATAAATTCTGTTCCTCAACCAAATCCATACCACAAACCGGACAATCGCCTGGTTTATCATAAGTTTTATCACCTTCGCAATGCATGGGACAATAAAAGGTGCCGGTGCCTTTACCTTTGGATGTTATTACTTTTTTATCTTGAGTTGGTTTTTCGTCAAGCTTATGTATACTGTATCTGTCACCATCATTTCTTAAAGCTTCTTGAAAGGTTTCTAAAGGAATATGTGATGCCATTTCGATTATCGCTTCTGCTTTTTCTAAATCGACTGTTGCTTTGGAAACACCTTTTACTTTAGAAAGTGTTTCTTCTACGTGAGTACGACATCCATTGCAGGTCATTCCGTGTATGTGATATGTGTGTGTCATTTTTAATTCGTTAAATAATTAATAATCGCTGTTTGAACATAGTAGTTTTTAATGGCTTCTATTTGGTTCTTTTGAAGCTTTAGTTGCAACTCTTGAACATCCAAAACATCATTAAAATCTATTGTCCCTGTTTCATAGTTTTTAATTAATATATTCTCTGCATCTTTGGCTTGTTTTAGGTTTTTCTCTTGAGTAACAAACTTAATTCGCGATTGATTTCGTTGCGAAATGGCTTTTGATAATTCCGATTTCAACAAATTCAGTCGTTGCTCTTTTTGCGATTGGATTTCTTGTTTTCGTAATTCGTTTTGTTTGGTTTGAGAGCTATATTTTTTATTGAAAATAGGTATGGAAACCGATAGCATGGGCATGACCATATCTTTAAAGGAACTGGTAATCATTGGACTGTTATCTTGACTGATATATTCCACACCAAAACCAAGCATCGGAGCACTTTCTTTTTGATTTAACAATTCGGATTGTTCTACCGATTGATACAACTTATCAAATTTGAACAACTCTGGGTTTACTTCCAAACTTTCATAACCATTAAAACTATCATCTTCTGGAATTCCCATGGAAGAAACAACTGATACCGCTTCATCATAGTCCCGATTCATCAAACTATTCAAAGCAGCTTGTATCCCTTTATATTGCTGAATCAAAATGTCTTTTTCTTGTTGTAATTCGTTTTGTCTTATCTGCAATCGTAACACATCCACGGCTGATGCTTTACCTACTTCTAAAGAAGTGAGCGCTAGCTGTTCGTAAGATTGTAACAGCGCAATGTTTTTATCCAAAACATCTTGTTTGGCTTTAATTTCATAGAGTTGGTAATAGAATTGCGATACAGAAAGTGCCAGTTTTCGTTTAGCTATCGTAATTTCAATGTACTGCGCATCTGCCATTGACCTTGCATAATTTTCTCTTGCCGTTATGGTGCCAAACCAAGGGAGCATTTGCATAACGGAAACTCGAAAACGTTCCATAGGCATTTCCATTTCTGGTTTTATGGCCATAACCCCCAAATTGAATTCGGTATTAGGCAAACTGTTAACCTCATTCACTTTTTCAGAAGCAATACCATACTGTAATTCAAACTTTTGAATTTCCGGATTGTTTTCTAAAGCTAGGTCTGTGTATTCCTGTAAATTTTGAGAAAATACGGAATGCACTGAAGACATTAAAAGTATTGGCAACAGAAATTGGAAACTGGAAGTTGGAAGCTGGAACAACTGCCGAGTTACCATTGAATGGATTAGAAGCCCAATATTATTTATTAGTGTTTTATTCATAACTTTTCCAATTTTGATATAATTTGGTCAACATTTTTCCTATTTGGCTATTTTGTTTTGAAAATCTGGAATACTCCTCTTGAGCTAAATATTTGCATGCAAAGGCATAATCAAGCCAGTCTTGAGTTTCTCCGTTTGAACCTAGTGCTGTAACCAACTGTTGTTTAAAAACGGCTTCATACATTCGTTTGCTCCAACCTTCACTAATATTTGCTGAAACTGAACGTGAGGAACGCACAATTTGTGAAGTAAGTGAATACATTTCTTCTTTTGGAAATTTCCTTGTTCGCCAAAAAATATTCATAGCTAAAGAAAACGCCTCTTGATGAACCTTTAAATCTTTATAGGACTTTATCATAATTCAATAATTTTAAATTTTAATCTATTTTCCAACTTCCAACCTCTAACCTCTAACCTTCCACTCTGCTCTCCAGCTGTATAAAACTGGAACTACAAATAAAGTTATTAAGGCTATGAGCATGCCTCCAAAACTTGGGATAGCCATGGGGATCATGATGTCGCTTCCTCGTCCTGTGGATGTCAATACTGGCAATAAAGCCAGAATGGTGGTTGCAGTGGTCATCAAACAAGGTCTGATTCGTTTTTCTCCAGCCTCCACGATGGATGCTCTAATTTCCTTTTTGGTTTCTGGTGAATTTCTTCGGAAGGTTTGCGTTAAATACGTTGCCATGACCACACCATCATCGGTTGCAATTCCGAAGAGCGCAATAAACCCAACCCAAACTGCTACACTTAAATTAATGGGATGCATTTGGAACAAATCACGAAGATTTTCCCCAAAGAAATTAAAGTTTAAAAACCAATTTTGACCATACAACCAAATCATGATAAAACCTCCTGCAAATGCGACTGCAATACCTGTAAACACCATTAACGATGTTGCCACAGAACGGAATTGGAAATACAGAATTAAGAAAATAATTGCCAAGGCTAACGGCACAACAACCGATAAGGTTTTTTCTGCCCGTAATTGATTTTCATACGTTCCTGTAAATTGATAATTAATGCCTTTTGGAACTATCAATTCACCAGAATCTATTTTTTCTTGAATTAATGCTTGTGCATTTTCCACTACAGTTACCTCAGCAAAGCCATCCCTTTTATCGAACAACACATAACCCACCAAAAAGGTATCTTCACTTTTAATCACTTGTGGCCCTTGCTCATAACGTATGCTTGCCAATTCGTTTAAAGGAACAGGATTGCCTTTTTCAACAGGTATATAAATTTGTTCCAAAGCGGTTGGATTGGCTCGTAATTCCCTTGGGTATCTCACACGAACACCATAACGCTCCCTACCTTCAACCGTTTGGGTTAAAACCATACCTCCAACGGCTACTTTCAACACATCTTGTACCTCTTCAATGGTAATGCCGTAACGTGCAATCTTCTCTCTATCAATATCTATGAGCAAATACGGTTTCCCTACAATTCGATCAGCAAAAACAGCTTCTTCTTTAACCCCTTCTGCTTCCTTGATAATGTTTTCCAATTGTACGCCAAACGCTTCAATTTGTTTTAAATCCTGACCTTTTACTTTAATTCCCATAGGTGCTCGCATTCCTGTTTGCAGCATGACCAATCGGGTTTCTATGGGTTGCAGTTTTGGCGCAGAGGTTACGCCTGGCAATTTGGTTACACGAACTATTTCATTCCAAATGTCGTCTGGTGATTCAATTTCTGGTCGCCAGTTACGGTAGAATTCACCATCATCGTCTGGGATTAATTGAGACCTTTCGATTGAAGTGCCCGAGGTAATGTAACGTGGTTTGTCATTCTGAACGGAGTGAAGAATCTCTTTATGGGATTTAGCTTCGCTGAACTCACGTTTATCACCACTCGTTCCTCGTTCTGTCGGAATGACATTCGCTTTCAATTCAAACAAACCATCTTCATTGACTTTATAACGTTGGCGCTCCCCTTTATCATTCAGCATATATTCTGATTTGTACTGAATGATATTCTCATACATGGATAATGGTGCTGGGTCTAAAGCCGATTCGGTTCTTCCTGCTTTACCAACAACGGTTTCAATTTCTGGAATACTGGCCACAGCCATATCCAATTGTTGCAAAACGCGTTTATTTTCTTCCACACCAGCATGAGGCATGGAGGTAGGCATCAATAAAAATGAACCTTCATTTAAGGATGGCATAAACTCTTTGCCAGTATTGTTCATAATGAAAAATCCTGCGATGACAATCGCTGTTGGAACAGATAAAAACAATAATTTGTTATTTAAACACCATCTTAAAATACGTGTATAATATGAAATGAACAATGAGAAAACACCTAATAAACCAAAGCAAATCACACTTACAAATATCAGGTTCCAGAAAATACTTTTATCAACTCCCAATGGTCGCCAATACTCGGCTAACAGGAATACTATCGCAGATGCCGAAATAATGATATTGACAAGATTAGTTTGTTTGTCAATTATTTTATTTTGAAGATTGAGAAGTGCTATAGTTCCAAAAGCTATCAGTATTAACCCTAACCAATAACCGTATACTAAAGCTATGATACCAAATGCTATTAAAGCGCCATTTAAAATAGTTTTAAAACTGGTTTTAATACGTTTTCTTCGGAATAAAAAAGCTGCAAAAGGTGGGATTAAAAATAAAGCCACAATTATTGATGCTGTTAGGGCAAAGGTTTTTGTAAAGGCCAATGGTCTAAATAGTTTGCCTTCGGCACCAATCATGGTAAACACAGGAATGAAACTGATAATAGTAGTCATGACTGCTGTTACAATGGCTCCAGAGACTTCTGCTGTGGCGTTATAAACGATTTGGTTTATAGAACGTTTGTCATTCTGAACAGCATGAAGAGCCTCATCCTGAGATCTAGCTTCGCTGAGCTCACGTTTCTCGTTGCTCGTACCTCGCTCTGTCGGAATGATATTTTCGTTTTCATCTAAATGCCGAATGATGTTTTCAGAAAGAATCACACCTACATCGACCATAGTACCAATAGCAATAGCGATACCTGATAAAGCAACAATATTAGCATCAACGCCAAAGAGCTTCATGGCTATAAACACCATTAATACCGCTACAGGCAACAATCCTGAAATTAACACTGAGGCTCGAAGGTTAAAGACCATAACAATAATCACAAGAATGGTAATCAATATTTCTAATGTCAAGGCTTCGTTAAGGGTTCCTAAAGTTTCTTGGATGAGTTCTGTTCTATCGTAAAATGGCACAATGGTAACTTGCGATGTTCTTCCATCTGCCAAGGTTTTGGAAGGCAACCCAGCACTTATTTCATTTATTTTCTCTTTAACGTTATTAATTACCTCAAGCGGATTTGCACCATAACGCGCCACAACCACAGCTCCTACAACTTCCGCCCCTTCCTTATCCAAGATGCCTCTACGGGCTGCTGGACCAAGCGACACTTTACCAATATCTTTAATTCGGATGGAAGTAAAATCCTTTGAAGTGACCACAGCATTTTCAATATCTGATATCGATTTTACATAACCCAATCCACGCACTAAATATTCTGCTTGATTAATCTCTAATGTTTGTGCTCCAATATCTCGGTTACTTTCTTTAACTGCTTTTACAATATGGTGCAAGCCAATATTATATTGACGCATTAATTCTGGGTTTACATCCACTTGGTATTCTTGCACGTAACCACCAATAGATGCAACTTCAGATACACCACTTGCAGAGGATAGTGCATATTTAACATAGTAATCTTGAATGCTACGCAATTCGTGTAAATCCCAACCACCTGTAACGGTTCCGTTTTCATCACGACCTTCAAGCGTGTACCAAAATATTTGTCCTAAACCTGTGGCGTCAGGCCCCAATGCAGGATTCACATCTTCTGGTAACAAACCACTTGGTAAGGAATTGAGTTTTTCGAGAATGCGGCTTCGGCTCCAGTAAAACTCTACATCTTCTTCAAAAATGATATAGATACTGGAAAATCCAAACATTGACGAACTTCGAATGGTTTTTACTCCAGGAATCCCTAACAAGGATGTGGTTAATGGATAGGTAATTTGATCTTCAATATCTTGTGGTGAACGACCATCCCATTTGGTAAATACAATTTGTTGGTTTTCACCAATATCTGGAATAGCATCGACTGCTACCGGATTGCTTGGCAAGAAACCAGTATCCCAATTAAAAGGTGCGTTTACGGTTCCCCATCCTATAAAAAGAACGAGCAACAGAACAGCAACGAGCTTATTTTCTATTAAGAATTTGATGCTTTTATTTAGCATTGGTTTTGATAATTAAACAGTTAGACATTGGCGTTAGGACAACACCGAATACAGCAAATTACCTTATGACAAAAGCCATAGGATAACACAGTCTATTGTTTAAAAATCAAATTAGGTAAGTCTCATCAAGCTTGTATAACTGCCTGACGACCAAAGGTGGTTTATACTCTCTAAAAGAGTTTATATCTTCATTATACTCTTCAAAAAGGTTGCTATAAGTATATACGAAAGATGCAATGAATACTTGTTGTTCAAATGAAACTTTATCGAATTGTATTTGTAGTTCATCTTGTCCCTCAATAGATAATTGCTTGTCGTCACAACAGTTTTTTTTGGTAATGGAACAGCTTTCAGTTGAAGGTTTTTCCATTTCCATACCGCAACCTTTGGCTTTATGAAAAAGAGCAGTTTCTACCAAAGTATCACCACAATAATGCATATTAACCGTAAATGACATTGTAGAGAACAACACTACAATTGCCATTGTCAAGGACAATATTTTATGGAATACTTGTTTCATTGTAATTGCGAAGTTACGAAATTTTAACAAATACTTATTTAATTAACAGAAGTTTAGATTTTTAAAACTACAGAAACCACAAGGTATCTTTTGCATCTTCTGGAACACCATTATTGAAACGAGGTGCTATTTGGGCTACCATTTCGGGATATTTTATGGTTATTGGTACATTTTGTTGACGTAAGGATTTCCAATACAGTCTGCTAAACTGGAATACTTGTGTGAGTAATTCTGTAATGATGTTATCATCTTCAAAAGCATCTTCATTAGGGCTACTCATACTTACTTTAATTGGGAAAGGGAACCCATCGGAATCAAAAAAGCGTTCTTCTTCAAACCTACCGTTATTGAATAGTAAAAATTTACGCTCTCCTAATCTTACAAAAGTTCCGCTATATGGCATTAGATTATTTTCAAAATCGGTATCATACGCTATGATGTCTTTTGATTCTGTTTTATTGATATTTAAGATGTAAATAGGTTTATTCTCAAGATTGAGTTTATGCATTCCTTCTAAAATAGGTTGCATTTCTCGCTTACTCATTTCTTTGTAAAAGTGAATAACAATTTTATCAGCTTCGGATTGTGTAAAGAATTTACGAATTGCTGTAATAATACTTCCTGCCAACAAATCTGTTTCGTTTTTTGAAAAACAATCGAACTTATTGAAAATCCCGTTGTTTTGAAAACTGAATGCACTTGCTACATAACGGTGTTTATGATCTTGATTGGTAAATGCGCCTACTCCAATCACCAATTCTTTTTTATCGGTTACTGCCAACTTCCAAGGTGCGCCACCTAATTTAGCGTGGATAGCCAATGCCATATTTTGTAATGAAAATTGGAAGTTGTATTGATTTTCAATATTGACGACCATTTTTTCATAATCTACTACTTGAGTTACAATCCTTTCGTTTAAAAACAATTCTTTAATCCGGATGTAAATTTCGCGGTCGTCAGGATCTGGTGTGAACTTATCGAATGGGCTTAAATAAAATGCTGCGTATTTTATATTATCGTGGTCGAAGGTTAAACTTTCTAACTTTTCAATTATTTCTGGAATCGGGTCGTTTTCATTGGTAAACTCAATAAAGTGTTCTTTAGATGTTGCTACTTTAATATTTACATACGACTCAATACCGTGGAAGTATTTCTTCTTTGTGTCTGTTACATCAACACCATTTTTTAAATTACCATAAAACGACTTAATAGCTTCTTTATGTGATGTATGATAAATAAAGAAAAACTTAATGTTTTGATTGTTTGGTCTGCGATATGGGCTTAAGATATTCATTGCCTTTTTAGGCACTAAATGGGTTTTCTTATTGCCATATTGGTCTTTACCAAACTCCAATAAGCCCAAGTTGGGATTTATGTGATTAATACGGTTACCAGGCACATCTATAAAAGCATCTTGCTTAAATGGGAATAAGGCTTTAAATTCTTCTGTAAACAAATACTTTTCTGCAAAATTGGAAATGAGTGTTACGTACTTTTGATATTTGTTTTTTGGTCTTTCAGGTTCTTCAATTGGTATGTTTACCGCTCTTGCCAATTTTAAATTAAATATTGGAAAGGCTTGACTAAAATCTATGCTGTTGTAAAAGTCTTCTTTGTCCTCTGTGTCGAGGTCCATTTGGTAATTAAATGTTTTTTGACCATACACGCAGCGTTTGATTAGCTCTGTTTCCTCAATATCCTGAACTGACTTGGTTAGGACTTTTGATGTCCCATCATAGGACACTATTAGCTCTGGTAAATCTGTAAGTTTTGCGAACTGTATCTTAAATGAAAATTTATAAAAGAGGTTATAGTCTGCTGTATTTCCTTTTTTTGAAGGTATCCACACTTGTACATCACGCACAAAGTTTTTGACTACGATATAGCCCTTTTCTAAAAAATATGTTTTTAATTGGTGTTTAAGGAATTGCTTGTAAATGCGTAGTTCTTTACCTTTTGTCAAGTCTATTTTGATACTTGGTGCATTGGGTATTTCTTGAGTAAAGGTGGTGTAAATATGCTCTAAACCTGATAAATCTGTATCTGGAAACGCCTTTTTAATCTGCTTTGAAAACTTTGACCAATGAATTGGATGGCTTTCTTCTATATCCTCCAATGATAAGTATATGGTAGGCGTGCTACTTGGCCATTTAAAATTTAGTATGTTGGTTTTTAAGTGTTCTTGCATAATTCGGGGTGCTTCTCAATCTCTTTTATACCCAATTTGCTTTCTATTAGCTTGTTCTTTTTCTTTTTGATCTTTATTTAAAAGGTAATGTAGCGCCTGATTAATATCTTTGAATTTTGTATTCATTTCCTTTTCCAAGATAGCAATGGCTTCTTTAAGGTCTTTGTAATCTGCCAGATGTTGACGTAACACTACAAAGGCTCTAATAATGGCTATATTTACCTCGATTGCTTTTTTACTGTTAAGCACGCTTGATAACATTGCCACTCCTTGTTCAGTAAAGGCAAAAGGTGTTGCTGGACTAAATTTTATGTTCTCTGGGAGGTTATCACAATTTGTGATAAGCTGTTGCCATTCTGGTTTTGATAACTGAAACATGAAGTCTTCAGGAAATCTTTCCAAATTTCTTCTCACTGCTTGTTTGAGAGCTCGGGTTTCTACTCCATACATTTCAGCAAGATCAAAATCGAGCATGATGCGTTCTCCTCGCACTTGATAGATTTTATTTTGAATTACCTGTAATTGCATTTCACTTGTTTTAAAATAGCGCAAAAGCTTACCTTACCATACCGTAGTATCGTAAAATTTGCCAAACCTTAATCTGTCTTTAGGGAGACTTTTAGTTCTTAAAAATAAGAAAAGAAAACAAAGAACCCTAAAAGGCAAATAGAAAAATAAAAGTAGTTTTTAACACTTTAATATTGCTACGGTTTTCCGTAAGAAATTTTTAATTTCAAGTTTATTATTGAAAACGTGGTGCCAGTTATAGTGTTCATTATTTTTAAGTGTTCAGTGACAATGAACATTGTGATATAGTGAACACCAAGCTACATCCTTAATATTATATCCTGAATCAACATTTCGACAGGCTCAATGTGACATATAGGATTACAAAAGGAAGGAAATGAGGGTTTTGGGGATTTTAAGGAATCTAAATATTATGCAAAGAAATGAGGATTTAAAATCCTCGTTTCCTTAACCGTGTTCGTTCAGTTGGTACGGTGGTCATTTTCAGGTTTTTGTTAAAGCAGTATTCTCAAAAGACCTACTAACAAAATTCTTCTGCTGATGTAATTACAGCATTGAATTTAAGATATTTATGGGACTATTGACCAAAATATAATTACTCTATATCCTTAATTCCTTGAAATCCTCAATTACCTTAACTAAACAAAAGGTATATATGGAATAGAATATTTAGAACTAATTTAAAATTAGTAAATTTAGACTCTAGAATACATCAGTAATTAAGCAATGGACCAGCCAGTAAACATATTTAGGTTTTCTATTGAAGATGCAAAAAAAGTTGCCTCTTCAACTAATGAACCTCATAATCATAACTTTGAAGAAATCCTAATAGGTATGGAAGGCTCTATTGAACATTTCATAGATTTTGAGACCACAACTGTAGATGCGCCCTATGTTTGTTTTGTAAGCAAAGGCAAAGTACACAGAGTAAAACCTATAGTAAAAGATGGTAAGTGCGATGTTTGGGTTATTAGGTTTAGTAGTGAATTTACAGCTGAAATTATATTTCAACTTTACTCTGCTTTCCATAATAATGCCAATATATTTTGGCCAGTTGAACGGCTTACGGGACGCCTTCCGGTTTTAACTGAAATGATGTATAGCGAATTAAGGCAATCAAATCCTGATTTTTCAGTCATTCGTCATTTGCTCAACGCCGTTATTTCGATTGTGCTATCTGAAAAGCAGAAACAGCAGACTGCGAATATTTCCTCAAACCAAAATGAGACCTTTACTAATTTTCTTGCCATTTTGGAAGAAAATTTTCGACGCCCATTGAGTGTAGGTTTTTATGCTGAAAAATTGTTTATGAGCACACGTAACTTAAACTTGATTTGTCAAAATATTTTACAGCAAAGTGTGTCGGAAATCATAGAAACCAGAAAATTGATGGAAGCCAAAAATTTACTGACTACCACTGATAAAACCATTGCTGAAATAGCCTACGAATTAGGCTATAATGAAAACTCTTACTTCTCTAATGTTTTCAAAAAAAAATCGGGGCAAACACCTGGTGAGTTTCGGGATGAGATGCGAAGCCTGTTAACATCCTAAAATTACACCTCTACTACCGAAAAGTGTAATTGACAACATAGTTAGTGCTACTATTTTTGTAATCAAATAATATATTAACCATTTAAATTTTATACGATTATGAAAAAAGCACTGATTTTATTAGTAATGTCCCTTTATAGCATAGGGACTTTTGCACAGACCCAATGGCAGGTAGACCCTTACCATTCTTCGTTAAATTTTAGCATCAAGCATTCAGGCATTAGTTTGGTGAATGGAAAGTTTATAGACTACACAGGTTGTTTAACCACAAATGGTGATGCTTTAAGCGATGCACAATTTAATTTTAACGTGCAGGTAACCAGTATTGACACCAATGTAGATGCCAGAGACAAGCACTTGAGAAGTGCTGATTTTTTTGAAGCGGAGACCTATCCAAGCATGACTTTTAAAAGCACCAAAATTTTGGCTACAGGTAAACCCAATCAGTATTTACTATACGGCGACCTAACCATAAAAGGTATAACAAAACCAGTAATTTTTGATGTGTATTACGGCGGAACTGCCAAAAGTGACCAAGGCGAAAAAATAGGGTTGAAAGCAAAAACCACAATTAACAGGTTTGACTACAACATTAATTACGACCCTACTGCAGCTGGTATTGGAAAGGACGTGCACATTGTGGTTCATTTACAGTTTGCAGCACAGTAATACACAAACAACGTAATTATTAACATTTAAAATTTAGAAATCATGAGAAAGTTTAAAGTCCAAAAGATAAGTAAAGAAGACGTTTATGTTCGCTATTTGATTGCAGCTGTCTTAATTCTGATAGTATTAACAGCACAATTAACAGGGCTTCCATGTTACTTTTTGCTCACATTGGCAGGGGTATTGTTGCTTACCGGTATAGCAGAAAAGAGCTTTCTTAAAGCAAGATTCTATCCAGATGAATAATAGTCAAAATTATGACCTGATATTATAAAATTGTAATTAAAATTTAAGAAAAAGTCTATAAATACTGATTTAAAGAACCCACTGATTTGTAATCCAGAAACAGGTGTTTGTGAAATACTTACAATGGAGCATACGTCCGAAAAAATTAGAACTGATAATACGTTGGCGAAACCCATTCGTGTGATGTACTATACGGACCCTATCTGCTCAAGTTGCTGGGGTATTGAACCACAATTGCGCAAGTTGAAGCTTGAATATGGGCACCTACTTGATTTTGAATATAGGATGGGTGGGCTTTTGCCCGATTGGAACTATAGTGACGGTATTATTAACAATCCGGTAGATGTTGCAAAACATTGGGATGAAGTGAGCTATTACTTTCAAATGCCCATAGATGGAGACATCTGGTTGGAAGACCCTTTACATTCTTCTTACCCACCCTCAATCGCTTTTAAGGCCGCACAGTTGCAGGACGATGAAAAGGCAATTGATTTTTTGAGGCAAATGCGCGAACTGTTGTTTCTTGAAAAGAAGAATATTACAAAATGGGAGCACATTGCAAAAGCTGCGATTTTCTCAAAATTGGATGTGAACCAATTGAAAGAAGATTATTTATATGGAAAAGCAGAACAAGATTTTCTTGAAGATTTGGAACTTGGCCGACAATTAGGCATTCGAGGATTTCCTACTATTATATTTAAAGATGAAAAAGGGAATGAACAACTTGTATATGGGTCAAAATCCTATAAAGATTATGAGCTGGCTATAAATAAGTTATTGCCGTTAAACAAGAAAAAGCATTATGATACTTCGTTGAACAATTTGTTGTCCCACTATCCAACACTTACGGTAAAAGAATATGCAGAGTTGGCCGATAAAGGTATAATAATAGCGAAACAGATGCTGGATGATTTGAACAGAACTGGACAACTTAAAAGAACAGAAACCAAGAACGGTAACTTATATAGTTTGTGATTACTATACCTTTTAATGTAGAAAATTAAAAAAATAGGCAGCATGAAAGTATATTCAACATTAGTCGAAGCTATCAACGATTTAACCACAAGAGGTTATA
>NZ_CAXATZ010000027.1:0-40059 GCF_963971605.1 uncultured Xanthomarina sp. | reverse complement strand
GGCTGGTATCAGGTATATGGTCCTAATAAAGTTAACCATTATCTCGCAAATTTCTTCCTACTCTCCTAAATCAGGGGATATTGGAACAATAGACCAAACAAGACTTTTTTATCTAGTCCCTTTTATTATTTTGCCTAATATCATCATTATTCTTTATTTCATATGGAGAAATCAATAAAAAACAAGACAGTGAGTAAAAAATTCATTAATCGTAATTTATAAAATAAAGATATATAAAAAGGCAAAGGTCGCTCACTAATAGATTGCCCTTTACTTAAAATCTAGTACATCTTATAAAATATTAGCTATATTAGTAACAGCTATATTCAAATAGCTTTTCAAAAAATATATTGTAGTATGCGTTTTTTAATAGTTATCTTATTGGTTAGCAGTTGTAAAACTGATAAGAATGCTTTAAAAGAAGTAAAGGATGACTCTAAAGCACCTACGGAATTAAGTCAGGACTCAAAAATATTTCTTGGCAACAGACTCTTTTCTGAAAAAACCTGTATAACCTGCCATGCCATAGATAGCAAACACAAAGCGCCTTCGGTGGTTGAAATCATGCAGGTATACAAAGCCCATGATGCCGATATTGTTGCCTTTTTAAAAGGTCATGCCAAACCAATAGTGGATACCACTGCTAGTCAAGTGGCCATTATGCAAGACAATATTGATGGGTTTTTAAAGAAAATAACCGATGAAGAACTGGATGCCATTGCTACCTATATGATGCATGTGGATGAATTGAGCAAAAAACAATAAGCCAATAATCTGAAATTCCATTTGAAATTTTGTAATTTAAGCAATCAACATAAAAAAACAACATGCAAAACACTTTATACTTCTTAATGATACAAAAATCCACCTATTCACAAAACCCAAGGGACAGTGGTATCGTGGATTTAACCAGACCGTTTGATTTGATTGTTTTTGTTATTTTACCCATAATAATTATCGTTCTTTATTTTATTTGGAAAAAACAAAAAAAACAAGACGAATAAATAATTAGTTGAAATTATAAACCTGGCCCATTGCGATACAAGATTCATGAGCCCTTATTTCTCATAAATGAGAGAGCGGATAAACTTGTTTTATACGATTAGCCAGTGCTGAGCGAAGACGAAGTGTAGGAGGGAAGCACAACTTATGTGGCATGCTAATTAACTGCCATATAGCTTATTGATCCGGCTTTTGTAGGTTTGACCTATGGGTATTTTATGGTCTTTGATTACAATACGATTGCCTTCAATAAACTTAATTTTGCCAATGGAAACCAAAAACGATTTGTGAACCCTTAAATAGTTGGAAGCCTCTAGCAAGGTTTCATAATACGATATTTTTTCATGGCTTACAATCATGTCATCCTCTAAAAACAGTTTGGTGTAGTTGCCATAAGCTTCAATGTACAACAAGTTGTTTATAGCTATTTGATGCTGCTTTTTGTCACCTTTTACAAAGAATTGTTTAGGTTTGGTTTCAGAAGTTGAAACGTCTTCACGTACCGAGTTTGGAGTTTGAATAGTATTTGATACTTTATTTACAGCTGTCACCAATCGATCAAAGCTAAACGGCTTTAAAATATAATCTACAACGTTTAACTCAAACCCTTCAATGGCATGTTCCTTATAAGCTGTGGTAATAATGGTTTTGGGAGGATTTGCAAGCGTTTTTAAAAAATCGAGGCCTTTAAGTTTTGGCATATTAATATCCAAAAACATAAAATCCACAGTGTTTTCGTTTAAAAACTGCATGGCTTCCATGGCATTATAACAATGCTTTTCCAATTGTAAATGTGGTAGCATACCACAAAATTCTTCAATAATTTCATGCGCTAAAGGCTCATCATCTATAATTATGTATTTAAGCATGTTTGGAAATTTTTAAAGTGGATTTATAAATAGTACCTTCTATATAATTATTGAGCTCGTACTTTTTTGGGTAAAGTAAGGACAATCTGCGTTTTAGGTTGGCGAGCCCGATGCCTTTAGTCTGACTCATCTCTTTGGAATCGAAATTATTTTCAATGTTAAAATAGATACTGTCTGCGTCTTCATACAGGTGTATATGTATGAATGCGTTTTCTGAAAGCGTTTCAACACCATGTTTAAAGGCGTTTTCCAATAGAATGATGAATAGTAAAGGAGCTATTTGCAAATTGGGATTGACATCATGCTTAAAGGACAGGTCCACAGATTTTTTATACCGAATTTTGTGCAGCTCCATATAGTTTTTAAGGTATTCAATTTCATCACCCAGTTTTACGGTTTCTTTTTCACCTTCGTAAATGGTATAACGCATCATATCAGATAATTTCAAGATAACATCTGGTGCTTGTTTGGAATTTTTAATGGTTAAAGCATACAGATTATTCAAGGTGTTAAAGAAAAAATGAGGATTTACCTGGCTGCGCAATAATGACAATTCTGTTTTGGATTTTTCTGCTTTTAAGTTTTGAACCCATTTCCATTGTTCAAAAACCCAAACCAAGAACAACACAGGTATGGGTAAAAAGAAGATAAAAAACGGAAGCTCTTCTTTAATTTTCAAATAGGTTTCCAAATCGCCAGAAAACAACCTCAAATACAAAAAATACAAAAATAACGGCGTGTAAATAAAGGCTATTAATGTCCAGTATTTTTTAATGAATGTCGGGATTAAAACATAGGCAAGACCAATCCAGAATCCTATTAATAAGCTAAAGGTTATGGGGTTGTCTGGAACCTTCATGGAGCTATCTATTACTAGCGCAATAAAAAAGAGTGCTACTAAACCTAAAACCCTAAAAACCGTTTTCTTTTTTTCCTTTAGGTAGGTATAATAATGAAAGGGCAAAGCCATGATAATACCCCAAAATATGGCATAAATAACAATCTCAAGGGTTTGGTTTTCAGGCAGAAGAAGGAACCCAATATAATCCAACATATAAAATATGGGAACTATAAGCAACAACCCAATAAGAAAGGCTTTGTATTTTTTTAAAAACTGAAACATAGGTCAAAAATACTTATGTTATCCCGTCTTCACAACTATTTGTACCAACACCATACTTTTTAATATAAACGTGTTCTTTTTTTATATGAACCCCATTTATAGAGGTTTGCATAGTGTATAACAGCATTATAATTTGATTTGTCATCTATACTTTAAGAACCTAAATCAGGTCTGTATGTTTGTGATAACATTTACATCCAATTAAAAAACAAACAGACAATGAATACCTTACAAATTAATAATCTTACCAAGACCTATCCCAATGGTGTCAAAGCATTAAACGGAATTACTTTGGAAATCACCAATGGCATGTTTGGTTTGTTGGGCTCCAATGGCGCAGGAAAATCATCACTCATGCGCACCATTGCTTCTTTACAGGAACCCTCTTCAGGAAGTGTTTTATTTAACAATATAGATGTGGTTAAACACCCTCATGAGATAAGAAAGCAGCTTGGATATTTGCCTCAAGAGTTTGGGGTGTATCCAAAAATATCTGCTGAAAAATTATTGAACCATTTGGCGGTTTTAAAAGGCATCATCAATCATAAAGAACGAAACGCACAAGTCACGGCACTTTTGCAACAAGTGAATTTATACCAACACAGAAAAAAAGCCGTCCATACATTTTCCGGTGGTATGCGCCAACGTTTTGGTATCGCACAAGCTTTATTGGCCAATCCACAATTAATTATTGTGGATGAACCCACAGCAGGACTGGATCCAGAAGAAAGCAATCGCTTTTTAAACCTCTTGAGTGAAATAGGCGAAAACGTTATTGTTATTCTTTCCACTCATATTGTAGAAGATGTAAAAAACCTTTGTCCTAAAATGGCCATACTTGCTGATGGCGAAATTATATCCCAAGGAAATCCTACGGATTTGGTTAAACATATTGAAGGCAAGATCTGGACCAAAATAATTCCTAAAAAGGACGTTGACAGCTACCAAAAAACATATGATGTAATCTCAATAAAACTAGTTTCTGGAGAAACACAAATCCGTGTATGGTCTGAACAGCAACCAGAAATTGGGTTTGAGCCAATCGTACCAAATCTAGAAGATTATTATTTCGCCACATTGTATAATCACAACAATTTAAAAGGCTAACCATGTTTAAAAAAATAGTACAATTCGAAGCTTTTTATCAATTAAAACAACGTGCATTCCCCATATTTGCCCTCTTGTTTTTGGCATTGGGTGTGTTTGTTGGCCGTCAAGGTCATGCACCAACTGGTATTCATTTTAATGCGCCCTTTCAAGTGTATTTTTATACCAGTCTTTTTACTTTAGGGAGTGTTTTTATCATTATGTTTTTTGCTGTAAGTGCCATGCTTCGAGACAAACAGCACCAAATGGAGCCTTTAATATATAGCTCGTCCATTAAAAAAAGCCATTATTTTTGGAGTCGTTTTTTAGGAACGTTCATGTTTAGTGTTCTGGCTTTTACACCTTTTCTGTTAGGGTATTGTTTAGGGCTACATTTGTCTAATTTAGATACGGAACGCATAGCGGATTTTAATTGGTTAACCTATATTCAGCCCTTTCTGTATATGGTAATTCCCAACATTTTTATCTGTTCAAGTATCATCTTTTCTGTGTGTACGCTAACCAAAAACAGTACGGCAACCTATGTGAGTGCAGTGTTTGTTTACACACTTTATTTTGTGAGTTCCATCTTTTTAAATTCGCCATTACTGGCACAAGCAGTTCCGGCTTCCCCAGAAAGCATGGCTATGGCTGCTGTAGTAGACCCTTTTGGAATTGCTGCGTTTTTCGAGCAAACACAGTATTGGACACCATTTCAAAAAAACACACAGCTACTGTCTTTTTCAGGCTTGTTTCTTTTAAACAGGGTTGTTTGGATGCTTGTTGCCTTGGTAGTGCTTTGGGCTACCTATCAATTGTTTTCATTTAGAAAACTGACTAAAAAAGTTAAAAAAGAACCTAGCATAAAAAATGAAGAACAACGGCCAGTAGCATATAAAACAGTCAAGACATACTATCATTTTAAGGGACAAAGTTTGGCTTTTTTATCCTTGTTAAAAATGGAATTAAAACATGTTTTTAGAAGCTTGCCATTTATTGCTGTGCTCATTATGTGGCTTTGTATTGTTTTTTCGGAATTATATGCAACGGTTGTTAGTGGTGGTGAATATGGTGTACCCATATATCCGTTTACCAATCAACTCATAAACCTAATTGTGGATCCCTTAAGCATTTTTAGCCTAATAGTAATCATCTTCTATAGTTCAGAAATTGTATGGCGGGAGCGTAGCTTAAATTTTAATAGTATTATTGATGCCACTCCAGCAAAAAATGGAGTGTTCTTTCTTTCAAAATTTGCTGCCTTATTACTGTTACCTATCATCTTGATAACAACAGGGATTGTAATGTGTTTGGCATTCCAAATCAGTTTGGGTTATTCAAATTTTGAATTCGGTTTATATGCTTCCCTGTATTATCATTACGGCCTTCAGTTAATGGTATTTTGCATGATAGCCTTGTTTGTCAATAGCTTGGTTACAAATAAATACCTGGGCATGGGTATCTTCGGACTCATGGTGCTTTTAAGTTTTAAATCCAACCTAATAGGGCTGGAGCATCCATTAACAAGTATAGGGTATCTGCCAAGGTTACAGTCCAATAACATGGATGGTTTCTATGCCGTTTCCAGCTTATTCAATCATCTCGCCATATATTGGTTCGCTTTGGGATTGCTCTTGGTCATCATTTCTTTTAAAATATGGAATAGAGGCGTAGTGGCTACGTTTTCCCTAAAATGGAAACAGTTAAAACAGGATTGGTCCAAACTGCAAAAATTGGCTTTTGCATGTTTTACACTGTTATTTATGGGCTCTGGAAGTTTGGTGTTTTATAATACAAATATCGTGAATGATTATGTAACGCAAAGCGAACAATTGGATTTCCGTGAGAACTATGAACGACAATATAAAAAATATGATAGCTTGGAAAGCTTGGTTCGTACGGCTGTAAAAACAGAGGTTGCCATCTATCCAAAAGAACGACGCTATACGGTTAAAGCGCATTATATGTTGAAAAACAAAAGTGAGGCACCTGTAGCAGAATTATTCATTACAGAACGGATCCCGTTAAAAAGCATTCGAATGGAAAATGCCAATCTGGTGTTTCATGATAGCGTTTACCAAACCTATTTGTTTAAGTTCAACAATCCATTGCAGCCTAACGATTCGGTAGCACTTTCGTATCATCTGAAGCATGAATTAAAAGGGTATGAAACAGATGTTTCCATAGTAAACAATGGAACGTATATCAATCGTTTTAGCAATTTCGAACCTGTTTTGGGCTATACTTCCGGATTGGAAATCACGAATCATATAGAACGAAAAAAGCGAAATTTACCAGAACGTGAAGCAGAAAACAATTCAGATGCACATATGGTCATGGAAGACATCAAATTTGAAAAAGTAACTTTCGAAACCATCATATCAACCGATAGGGACCAAACTGCCATAAGTTCGGGTCAGTTACTAAACCAATGGACTGAAAACGGCAGGAATTATTTTCACTATAAATCAAAAGATAAAATCATGCCAGCCATAGGATATTTTTCAGCAAACTATAAAACAAAACAAGTAGTGCACAACGGCATTTCCATAGAACAATATTACGATGCAAATCATGATTTTAACATCAAAGACATTGAAAACAGTGTCAAAGAAACATTAAACTATTGTCAGGAACATTTTGGAACCTACAATTTTGATTATGTTAGAATTGCAGAAGTGCCTGCACATTGGCCCTTTGGAGGCTTTGCGCATCCAGGTGTTATCAGTATGGTAGAGGATATGCTGTATTTAAAAAATGTTAGCCATCCAGAAACCTTCAACTTGGTGGCAAAACGAACCATTCATGAAGTAGCACATCAATATTGGGGGCACACCTTAACGGCAAAACCAGTGGCAGGCGCTTCTTTGTTTGTTGAAGGATTTGCAAAATATACAGAAGCCGTTGTTATGGAAAAACTATTTGGTAAAAGTGCCATTTATCAATTAAATGAAAATGCCAGAAGCAGATACTTTTCTGGGCGTTCGTTTGCAAACACTATAGAACCACCAGTTTATAAAGTATCAGGACAAGGTTATATTTCTTACGGAAAAATGTTAACCACATTGCTTGCCTTAAGGGATTTGATAGGTGAATCAAAGCTAAATCAAGTTATAAAAACAATAACAGACAGACACAGAAATAGCAATAAGTTGGAAGCCAATACCATTGAGTTTTTAAACGAGGTTTACAATGTCACACCGCAAGAACACCATGTGTTGGTTGATGATTGGTTTAAACGTGTCATTGCCTACGATTTAAGTTTGGAAAAAGGGGCTTACCGTCCATTGGAAAATGGAACCTATGAAGTTTCGGTGATTGTAAAAGCAAAGCGTTTTCAAACTTTGGATACAGGGGAAATTAAACAAATCCCCATTAATGAGCCTATTAAAATGGGGGTTTTTAATACGCATCAATCCAAAATAAAGGATGATAATGCACTGCTGTACTATCAATCGCATACCATCAATAAAGAAGAAACAGAAATAAAACTAATTGTTAACCAAGTGCCTAAATACATCTCTATAGATCCATTTGGAACACGTTCGGATGAGAATGTTGTAGATAATACTTTTAGGTTTTAACAAGAACCTTTCCTGTCAACAAGCAGAGAACCTCATATGTCATTCATATTTGAGTTGATAAGATTAGGTGTACTCAAACTTTAAAAAGAAAACATACAGTCAAGCCCTTTTTCCAAAACTCAACCAAAAAAATAATCGTTTATATACTCATTTAATGAGATATTAAATTATTATTCCTATTTTGCGGACTGAAACGTAAGTTCGACTTGACCATTGAAAAATGAATAACAACAAGTCAATTAAACAATTCAAAAAAATGAACCGAATAAAAGAGGTTTTAGAAGAAAAGGGAATCAAACAAATCTGGTTGGCTGAACAATTGGGCAAGAGCTATAATATGGTAAACTCCTATGTGCAAAATAGAAGGCAACCAAGTATTGAATGCCTTTATGACATTGCTGAAATATTAAAAGTAAGCGCAAAAGAACTTTTAGTTGAGGATGAGTAACAAATAGATTTTAAAAATGGGGTATAGTGAACAGTTAGAGTTGTTTCTTAAACAAGCCAAGACAAATAATCTAAAAACAAAACATTTTAAATCAGAGTATTTAGACACAACGGTTAAGGTAAGTTTCGGACAAGGCAATACAGCGAGAATTCCTTGGATTTCTTTTTTAAAGGAGCCAAATACTACTAGTAAAGGTATATATCCCGTGTTTCTATATTATAAAGAATTTGATTTATTAATTCTAGCATACGGAATTAGTGAAACGAATGAACCTGAAATGGTTTGGGAAAATAATTCTAAAGAAACTATTAATGAATACTTTAAAAGAACCTACAATCAAAAACCTGATAGATATGGTGCATCATATATATTCGCTGTTTATGACTTAAATAAAGAATTAAATAAGAATAAAATTAATCAGGATTTAAAACAATTAATTTCAGAGTATAAATCCATCAGAATTTCAGAACTGACCAAAAAGCATATTGAACCAATGAATCACGAACCATTTAACATCAAACATTTTCAAGATTCTTGCAAAAATGCAGGTTTAGTGTACTCAGATAAACTCATTACTCGATTTGTGAGTTCCCTTTTAACAAAACCATTTATCATTTTAACCGGTTTATCAGGTTCTGGTAAGACCAAATTAGCTCAAGCCTATGTGCAATGGATTTGTCAGGAAGAAAGTCAATATCGCATTATTCCAGTAGGTGCAGATTGGACCAATCGAGAACCGTTGCTTGGATATCCTAACGCATTAAAACCTGAAGAATATGTAAAACCAGATAGTGGGGTTATAGACCTCATTTTACAAGCAAACGCAAATCCTGAACTTCCTCATTTCCTGATATTAGACGAAATGAATTTGAGTCATGTAGAACGATATTTTGCAGATTTCCTAAGTGTAATGGAATCGAATGAAGAAATTCCACTTTATGCTGAGGGTACAGTGGATAATGGCGTTCCTTCAAAACTGAAAGTGCCGACAAACTTATTTGTTATAGGTACCGTAAATATTGATGAAACAACTAATATGTTTAGTCCAAAAGTTTTAGATAGAGCCAATACCATAGAGTTTCGCATTAATAAAACCGAAATGGAAGGTTTCCTTAGCACAGCAAACAGCCTAAATATGGAAGCTTTGTTAGCTGAAGGAGCTAATATGGCTCAAAACTTCATCAAGCTTTCAAACAACAAATTATTCATCACCAAAGATCTGGATGAAATTAAAGAAACACTGCTTAATTTCTTTGGCGAATTACAAAAAACAGGTGCAGAGTTTGGTTATAGAAGTGCTTCTGAAATTCTAAGATTGATTAATCAATTAGATACATTAGAAAATAATCTTAAAACTTCTGATAAGATCGATATTGCAATAATGCAAAAGCTGTTACCAAAGCTTCATGGTTCAAGAAGAAAATTATGTCCTATTTTAGAAACCTTAGGTGGTTTTTGTTTAACTGAAGACTTAAAGGTGGTTAAGGATGTTTTTGAGAAAGATGATTTTGATTACTCTAGTGATCAAGTGCTTTACCCTTTGTCTTTAGAAAAAATTGCAAGAATGTACAAAGGAGCAGTAGATAATGGATTCGCAAGTTATGCTGAGGCTTAATTCATGAAAGAATTTTCTGAAATAGAAATAAACTTAGATTCTGTTCAAGAAGGTTTGAAGCTTTGGATAAGCTCCAAAAGAGAAGGAACCTTATTTGATGGAATCGATACTGCTGTTGATAACAATGAAGCTCGTTTTCAATTGATTGAAGGTTGTTATTATGACTATGAAATTAGTGATGACAATTACAAACTAGAAGACATTGGTGAGAATATCATTCAAGAACATAAACGCCACTCAAACATTGGCACAATCTCACCGAATATATTTGTTGGAACACTAGAAATTCCTTTGATAAAAAAGGTAAATCAAGAAAAGTGTAAATCAATTGAATTAGAAGTTCAATCTATTAAGTCTGGTTATCGAGATGATTACAGAGACATGCTTGAACTCATTACAGAGAAATGCACCGATTTACTGTTACAATCTAATTCGCCAGTTTCTCATCATTTTGATGTAGACTATTCAAAAGATAGTCAAACATTATATCAAAAATTTGCCTTCATTAAATCAATAATTAATTCGGCAGAGTTTAAGGATGCTGTACATAGAATAGTGACAGCACCAGTAACTAAGTGGTCTGACGCATTTGAAGAAAAGGATGTTAGAAGCGTAAGAAGGTTCACAAATACCACCGTAAAAGAATTAGTAAAAGGAGGGAAAAGAACAAATTTACCCAGTGGTCATTATTTAAAAAGTTATGGTATCAAAACACTTCCTGAAAGAATTAATACTGTCCGTAAAACAGATTCAGTTGATACACCAGAAAATCGTTTTATAAAACATGCTTTAGAAACATTCTTAAAGTTTTGTTCTGACATTAACAAAGCTGCTGATAAAAATTCGAAACTTGATTCCGAGTCAAAAATATTAATCAGTGCATTAGAGACTCAGTTACAACATTCTGTTTTTAAAGATATTTCCAGACCAAACACTTTAAAACTTAATAGCCCAATCCTTCAAAGAAAAGAAGGTTATAGAGAGGTTTTACGAACATGGCTAATGTTTGAACTAGCAGCAAAATTGATTTGGCAAGGTGGCGAAGATGTATATGGTGCAGGAAAAAAGGACATTGCTACACTTTATGAATATTGGCTCTTCTTTAAACTGTTAGACCTATTTCAAGAACTCTTCGATATAGACCCTAAAGATATCTCTGAGTTGATAGAGGAAACGGATAATGGCCTAAATATTCGAATAAAACAAGGGAAATTTACTGCATTAAAAGGTGTGTTCAATGCAGTCACTAGAAAACTAAATATTCAATTTAATTATAACCGTTCATTTAATGGGAGAAAAAAATATCCTGATTCAGGAAGTTGGACTACCACATTAAGACCGGATTACACCTTGTCTATTTGGCCTTTTGGAATTTCTGACGAAGAAGCTGAAAGACAAGAGTTAATAGTGCATGTTCATTTTGATGCCAAATATAAAATAGCTAATCTAACTGATTTTATCGAGCAGAATACTGCAAAAGATTTAGATGAAGAAAAAACTGAGAACAGAAAAGGAATTTATAAAAATGCTGATTTAATTAAAATGCATGCTTATAAAGATGCCATAAGGAGAACAGGTGGTGCTTACGTTTTATATCCAGGTGATAAATCAATAAATAGAAAAGGGTTTCACGAGATTATACCAGGATTAGGTGCTTTCCCTGTTCGACCATCGAAAAATAATAGTGGTATTGGGGAGCTAAAAGCTTTCATTATAGAAATTATAGACCACTTTGTTAATAGAGCTTCTCAACGTGAAAAAATTGCCTTTAGAACATATGATGTTTACAAGAATGAACCTAATAAAGAAGATGAAGTTAAAGAAGAATTACCTGAAACATATGGTAAAAACCGTAATTTAATACCTGATGATACGCATGTACTAGTGGCTTTCTACAAAGACAAAGTACATTTGGATTGGATTATAAAAAGTAAATTATACAATGCTAGAGCTGATTCCAAAAGAGGCTCTCTAAGGTTAGGTCCAGGTGAAGCTGGTGCAAAATATTTGTTATTACATTCTAATGGTGAAACTAAAACAAGTCGATTGCTTAAAATTACTGAAACAGGTCCTCGTGTATTTTCAAGAAAGACATTAATTGATAAAGGATATCCTTCTGTACCTTCCCAAGAATATTATTTAGTATACAAGGTTGAAGAGATTACAGATGTTGAGTTGCAAAATCAAAAATGGGACATAACCAATTTAGATAAAAATAAGCAAGGAAGAGGTTCTGCTTTGCCATTTTCTGTAACAATGACTCAATTAATGAAAGTAAAAGTGAATAATTAACTAAAATAAATTCAATCACCTTACAATCTTAAAAAATCCTTAGTTTCAAATTATCAAAGCCTAACATAAACAAAAAAAAACATGAAAGACTACAGCACCAGTAAATTAGAAAGTTTATTGTTTCGGGCAAAAAACGCAATACTAACGGCCAAAATGGAATTGAAAGAAATTAGGGATGGAGAAGAAACCATGCTTAGTAAAGAAGCCTGGGAAACCATTTTGGCGCAAAGCCACAAAGAGCAAATTGAAATTGAAAAAGAATTGTTATTAAGAGAAACTCAAGCAAATAATGCTAACGAAGATGACGAATTTTTAGATAGCATCATCAAGGGCTAAAATCAAATCAAAAATCGAATAGCAAAATCCTATTCATCTAACCAACAACATCTTAAGCCACTTTTTTTTTATACATTTAATTTTTTTTACTATCTTAGACTGTCCTAAACACCTAATAACCAAATGCCTAAACAAAAAGGGATCATAAAGCTAAAAGGTACCTTAAACGGGGTGTGTTACTACCCACTCAAGGGTGTGTACATTAAGCGTAAAGCCACTGGGCCTTCCAGAGAGCGCATCTACAACGATCCCGCATTCAAAACGGTTAAGGCAAACACCCAAGAGTTCGGTGGGGCTTCTAAGCTCTCAAAAGCCATCAGAACCGGTATTTTGGAAACAACCAAACAGTTTCAGGACCCCACAATGTCTAGTCGCCTTACAGGCACCTGTTACAATATCATCCAAGAGGGGAGTGGGATCCCTGGAAAAAGGGAAGCCAACCTGGCAAACAACCCACAAGCCCTCATAGGTTTCAAATTCAACAAAAACCTGGCTTTGGATAATATATATACGGCAAAACCAATTATTACCAATAAAAAAAACAGACGGATCATTACGCTTAACATCCCAGAAAGTTCCAAAAAAAACCTAAAAAAAATACCTAAAACAGCTACACATTTCCAACTTATTGCAGCCTTGTCTGTGGTATCTGGTTACAAATGCCGACCAAACCAAAAAGCATACAGACCTATAACACCAAAACACAATGCCTTGGGCACCACTCAAAAAACCCAGCCATTATTATGTAAAATAGAACATAAAAACCTTCAAATAACACTCGAAACCCCTGTAAAAACAGCAGTTTCCAAACATGCATCCCTAGTGGTTTGGTTCGGTATTCAATTCATAAAACAGGAAGGAAAACAATATTATTCCCTAAAAAACAGCAAGGTTATGCAGTGTGTCACACTGCTTTAAACCCTTATAAACAAAGACTTTCTAGGGGGTTCACCCGTAGCTGCTTCGGGTTAACTTCGGGTTAACCTCGGGTCTAAGCCGGATAAACCCCGGGTAAGAGCTGCCTCAAACACTCAAATATTCCATAGGAAACCAAAAGGACAAAGCATCTCCATACATGCCTTTAATTAACAAAAACTGACTACAGCTAATGTTTTTAAATCTAAAGATATCTTAAATCCAAATCCTTGAGAATCGCGTATTTGAAATTTTATTGACCCAAGTTCTGAATATTAAAAAAATACAGCAATTTAAATAAACGTAAAACTAACGTTTAAATAACAATTATTAAAGTTAGCGTTTTGATTTCCTTTTACATAATAGTTGACGATATGAGCCTAAATGCAATCATATCTACAATTATATAAAATAGTCCAGCTATACGGAAACAGCAAACAATACATTTGCACTATAATTTATATTATGTAAAATAGAATATTTTGAAACTACCTCCTAGAACTAGCTATAAACTAAAAAGCATTCTTTTTATAAGAATGCTTTTGCTTAGTATTATATGGTTTTACAAACCCCATTATTGTTTTATGTCCTTAAATGCTTCTCTCATGTAAAGATCTTACCAATACTTGAGCCACATTATCCCGCGAAATCTGTCCTTGTGTGTTTAAGGATTTTGATAATTGAATTTTACCAAGACCTTTGTCAAAACAAAACATTGACTCAAACCGTTTAAAGGAACACTATAAGCGATTTCCATGGATATCCAGTTCTACAACAGGCTTGCCCAATTTTTTTACTTCGAAAAACTGTGTGGCCTTATCACCAACCACCACATATATCATCTCCCGTTCGTTGATGTGTTTGTTGATGATATTTTTATAGTCCTCCAAGCTCATGGCTATTAATTCGTCCTGCTCGTCCACCAAATAACTTGTTTTTTTATAATATTTACTTAGCTCGGTTAAAATATTCAGTTTAGCGCCCAAACTTTCATAAGCTGTGGTATTGGCTTTTAGGATTTTGTTCTTGGTTATGTCCACCTCTGTTTCGGTAAAGCTTTGGCCATAATCCCTTAACATGTCTTTAATGATCTTCAAAGATTGCAAGGTGGCATTGGCCCTAACGCTGGTTTGTACATAAAATGGTGCCATTTCTTCACTGGTGGCCAATCTGGAATAGGCCCCATAGGTATATCCTTTCTGGATACGAAGGGTTTGAAACAGTCTGCCACTGGAACCACCTCCTAAGATTTCGTTGGCATACTGTAGGTTATTGGCTTGTTCATCGCTACTGGATAAGGCCAATGTTCCAACATATATTACCGATTGCTTGGCATCTGGTACATCTATAAAATATAAGGTTCCTTTTTTGCCTAAAGCTGCAATGGGTTCTTTTGGAAGTTCAACAGGCTCCCCAGTCCAGTCCTGAAGTCCTGCCAAAGCTTGTTCTGTCTCAGCTTTACTGATATCACCAGCTATATGAAAGGCAGCCTCTTTAGGTGACAGATACTGATAGTAGGCTTTTAAGTCGTCCATACCAATGTTTTTGATGCTTTCCAAGGTGCCTGATCCGGCTGTTCCAAACCTATGCTGCTCACCATATAACAGTTTGTGCATGGCCAAATTGCCAATGGCATTTGGGTTGGCCTCTCTCCCTTTTAAGCTGGTTTCCAAGGCCTGTTTCAACCTGTTGAATTCATTTTCGTCCCAACGAGGTTCCAGAATAATCTCTTTTACCAAGGCCATGGTTTCGTTAAAGTTTTTAGACAAGCATGATCCAACAATATGTAGGTCTTCCTTACTGGAATAAATAGTAATGGAGGCGCCAAGTAAACCTATGGCTTCTTCCAATTCGGCAGGGGTTTTGGTGGCTGTACCTTCCATGAGTAAGTCGGCAAACAGGTTTGCTACGCCTTCTTTGCCTTTCGGATCCAATAATTCGCCACCTGGTATACGGATATCAAATTGTACCAAAGGCACCTCCTTGTTCTCAATACCATACATGCTCAATCCATTGTTTAAGGAACTTTCCCATATCTCTGGCGATTTAAACAGAGGCAATTCCCCAAAAGGAGGTTCGCTTCTATCGTGTTTGCTTGGGGTTTTTTCGTAAACAGCCTCTTCCCCTTGGCTTACCTCTTCGTTGGCAACACCTTGTACCACTTCTTCTTTCCAAACGGTGGCTTCTTGACTATTTTCAACAGCCAATTGTTTTTGGCCTTTTGGAACCACACTGGTCATAACATAGTTTCTGCCTTTCAGGTATAATTTGTACACACGCATCACATCATCGGCCGTAACGGCATTGGTCAATTTGGCTGTTTGTGTAATATAGCTAGGGTCTCCACGAAACTCGTTGTCTTGTGCCAGTTGAAATGCTTTGTTCAACACCGTACTGACCCCTTGGTACAGTCCGGTTTCAAGCTCAGCTTTAATACGTTTTAGGTCGCTAGGGTTCACACCTTCGGTTTCAAAGCGTTTCAAGCCCTCATCAATGGCTTTTTTAACAGCATCCAAATCGGTATTTTCATTGGCCCTAACCCGAATGATAAACTCCCCTGCAATTTCATTACTGGATTGGTAAGTGCTGATGGCTGGTGCCAATTGCGCTTCCTCTACCACCACTTGGTATAAAGGTGCTTTTTTACTTCCACTTAGTAATTGTCCTAAAATGTTTAAGGCATAAACATCCTTGTGATATTCTTCTACGGTTGGAAATACCATGCGCAATTCTGGGAGCTTGGCAAAGTCGTCTTCAAAATACAAACTTTTGGTTTCCCCTAAGTACACTGGTTGGGCTATCAATTTTTCAACCTCTGGACCATTTGGGATTTCGCCAAACCACTTCTCTACCAATTTTTTGGTTTCTTCTATATCTATATCCCCAGCTATCACCAAAGTGGCATTACTGGCACCATAGTATTTTTTATAAAAGGTTTTAACATCGTCTATGGTTGCTGCCTGCAAATCTGGTAAGGCGCCTATTACGGTCCAACTGTAAGGATGGCCTTCTGGATAAAGGTTTTTTCGTATAATCTCATCGGTATAGCCATAGGCAGCATTGTCCACACGCTGTCTTTTTTCGTTTTTTACCACCTGTTTTTCACGCTCTAATGCAGCTTCTGTTACCGTATTGAGCATGTAACCAAAACGATCGGAATCTATCCAAAGGATTTTTTCAAAAGCATCCTTAGGCACAACTTCATAATACACGGTTCCATCGCTCCAGGTACCACCATTCCTACTCCCTCCCCATTCTGGAATGAGTTTTCTATTGGCACCAACCGGCACATTTTCGGAATCGTTAAAACTCATATGCTCAAAGAAATGTGCAAAACCTGTTTTACCAGGCTCTTCCCTATTGGAACCAACATGCATCATGGTAGCCACCGCAATCAATGGATCGCTGTGGTCCTCATGTAAAATGACCTCCAGGCCATTATCCAAAGTAAATTTTTCGTAATCAATTTTAAATTCTGGAGCTTCAGCAATTGCAGGTTCCTCTTTTTTATCTGTTTTACAGGATAGCAAACACACGATAAAAACAAAAGCTGCTAGTTTTAAATATGTCATGGTATTGATGCGTTGGTTATTAAAGCACTTAAAAATAAATACTTTTGGGAAACTTGTATTTAAATGAACTGTTAAACTTTTGAATTTGTAAATTGCCACCATGCCAAAGAACGCTGTCCAATTACAATACGAAGCCTATGTAAATACCCCAAAACTGTGGTGGAACAACTCCGTTTATGGGTTGGAACAGTTCTCTCTTACAACAGAAACATCCATGCCTTTTTCAGATCCTTTGCCCAAAGGCATCCGTTTGGGTAAACGTGTGGAGCAGTTTGTGTTTCATGAGTTACGGCAAGTGCCACAGCTAAACTTGGTGGCTCAAAACCTGCAAATACAGCAAGAAAAACATACTTTAGGTGAAATAGATGCCTTAATGGTGAAGGATGGTACAGCCATTCACCTGGAAATTATCTATAAGTTTTATGTGTATGATGAGACTGTTGGCTCTTCTGAATTGGAACATTGGATAGGACCCAATCGAAAAGATAGTTTGGTAGAAAAACTGAACAAATTGAAACACAAACAACTACCACTGCTCTACCATCAAGAAACCTTGAGATACCTAAACACCTATCAGTTGGATATCTCAAACATCAAACAACAGGTATTGTTTAAAGCCCAATTGTTTGTGCCTTATAAACACACACAAGCCGAATGGCATGAGATCCATCCAGCTTGTATCATGGGCTATTATTTAAAACAAGGGGATTTAATTGACTTTAAAGATTGCAAATTTTATATCCCCAAAAAGGCCAATTGGTTACTACAACCACAAATTGATGTGTCTTGGCTTAGCTTGGATGCTTTTTCAGATAAGATGATTGTTTATTTTGAAAATCAACAATCTCCCATGGTGTGGATAAAGCATCCCAAGGGTCGTATGGACAAGGTTTTTGTGGTTTGGTGGTAACAGCTTTTTTATCTTTTCTTGTCCACTGTAGTTATGGGTTGAATGCTTGGTTTTACACGTGTGTACACTTGCATCTGGTTTCTGGTTAAAATGTCTTTCATTTCTTCGGTTTCCTGATCCTGTAAAAGATACAAGGCTTCCAATTCGTCCCTACCTTCCAATGTGTTTTCAATTTTTTCCCTTCTTATAAGGAACTCTTCCAGTTTGATTTCAAAAACCTTTAACTGATCGGTATTTAAAGCCAATTCGTTATTGTAAGCCAAACTTAGTGATTTTACCTCCTCATGCAGGCTTCTATCAGGTTTTTGAAGCATGGGATCCTGTGCAAACACAGTTGTTGTAAGAACCATTAAAATAAGTGTGAATATATGTTTCATAATATTTGTGTTTTAATATAAAATAAGGCTTAAGCACTTAAAAATCAAATAATTAATATTTTTTAACACTTCTTAGCGCAGCTGTTCAAAGCTTAGAGCGGATTTTGTTAAATAAATGATAAAATATCCCCACGGAACGTCTAAGGCTAGTCTGGATGCGTAGATAGTATAAACCCAAAACTTAAACTATAATTATGAAAAAACTTTCAATTTTATTACTAACCGGAGTATTACTATCAGCCTGTGTTTCTAAAAAGAAATACGTTGCCTTAGAACAGGAAAACGGGGAAATTAGAAGCGAGTTACAGAAAACCCAAGTCGCTAAAGAAGATTTAGAAGCCAAGTTTGATGAAATTCAGGCACGAATAGATACTTACAATTCCAAAATAAATTCCCTCACCGAAGAAAATGATGCCAAGATTGTAACCGTTGGCGACGACTTAGTGATTTCCAATGATGTAAGAAAGCAAATGGAAGCCACATTGCAACATGTCGATCCAAACGAGTTGGCTCAAGCTCAAACACTTAAAGACTCCATGAACTTGGCTGTAGGTTACAATTTGCGTCAATCCATGGATACCTCCAACATGAATGTAGATGAGGATATTGCTATTGATATTAACGAAACTGTGGTAATGATTTCCATATCAGATAAAATGTTGTTCAACTCTGGTAGCTATCGTATTAGCAGTAAAGCCGATGCCATTCTACAAAAAATAGCGGATGTTATCAATTCTGAAGAAAGTTTGGACGTGATGGTAGAAGGACATACAGATAACAAAACCATGGTAGCCAATGCATCGGTAAAAGACAATTGGGATTTAAGTGTGTTACGTGCCACTTCCGTAGTTAAGAAATTGCAAAAGGATTATGGTGTGGCCCCTGAAAAGCTGATTGCAGCCGGAAGAAGTTTTTACCAACCTCTAGTGGATAATGACACCAGTGAAAACCGAGCTAAAAACAGACGTACACGTATTATTATCCTACCAAACATCAATAAGTTTTTTGCCCTAATGGCCTCAAACGAATAAAACAAGCCTCTTATATTATATTAATTAGTCCAAAAAAAGACGTTTCCTATAGTAAGGAAACGTCTTTTGTTTTGTTACAGAACCCAATCAAATATTATAAACTCTCATGATTGAAAATAATTAGTGGCACATTCAAATGACTGCTAATGGACTTGCTATTGCTTCTATTGAACAATTTCTCAAAGAAACTTCGTTTCTTATTGATGATACAGAGCATTCCAAGTTTTCTACTTTCACTAAATACCCGAACCCCCAACTCTACCGAAACATCTGTTATGTAATAAAAATCCACTCTTAAAGGTTTTAAGGTCATTTCCAAAGCCAATTTGTTGGCCAATAAATCTGGGCTTAGGTTTGTGCTTTTATTGGTGATGTGCACAGCAGAGATGATAGCGTTGTGTGCCATGGCAATTTCTTTTAATAAGTCCAGATCGTCGCCATAATTTTCTATACTCAAATCGGTTGCAAAACCAATTTCAGACAGATCCATACTGCTAAGGGCATTTTGTGGCACAGCAATAATTGGGCAACTTTGTTTGTTGATTAAGTTGGCCGTGTTGCTACCAATGGTCATTTCCTTGATACCACTGGCGCCTTTGGTCCCTAAAATAACAATATCGATTCCCAGTTTCTTTACAGTGGAGGTAACTGCATCCAAAAAGTAATCATGAACCAGTAGCGTTTCAAATGCATGATTGCTGTTTTTAGGAAGTTCTTGAATTTTTTGGAGCTCTTTTTCCAATTCCATTTTAGATTCATTATTTCTAGAATTTAAAATGGCTTCATTGGCTCTTCTGGATGAAACAGAAGATGGTGCAGATACCAATGGCTCAAGCGAGTGCATAATGTAAAAGGTACATGGCTCGTTTTTAAATAAGTTTAAGGCATAACGTGTCGCTTCCCAGGAATTTGCAGAAAAGTCTGTTGGCAATAATATCTTTTTCATCTCTATAAAATTTAAAGTAGAAAGATATTATTTATTTGTTAATTATAAATTGACATTTATCACTTTTTACAATTGAGTAATGATATAGTGACATTTAAAATAATGTGACAAAATTGTAGATTACACATGTTAAAATACACTATTTTATCGATTAAATAATATTCTTGTAAGATAAAACGTAAATTTTATATGCTTTTTAAATACTTTTGTAAGTCAATTAAAAATTTATAAATATGAAAAAAATTACTTTAATAGGTCTTTTAATGTTGTTTATAACTAACATACAAGTTTACTCACAAACCGAGTTTTGGTCGGACAATTTTGAAGATACCGGGTCTCCATCTTCTGGAGTACGGACTCCTTCAAATGACTTCGGTTTGGGAAACCCTTCCACAATGTATTTTAAAAGAACTACTAACAATGATGTCGATTTGATTTTTGGAAATTATACAGGACAAAATGGTTCAAGTTTTTGGGCAGGCGAAGATCATGATGGGGTTTTTGGCTCTGGTAATGCAGAACAAAACATAACTTATTCAGGTATTGACATCAGTGGTAAAACAGAAATTACCTTTGAAGGTTTATTTGCAGCCAATAACATATCAGCTGCTTTTGAAAATATGACTTTAGGACATAGCCATAGCGATTATCTCATTATTGAATATAGTATAGATGGTGGTGCTTACCAATCGTTACTGCGCTTTTTCTCAAACAACACTACATCAAGTGGAACAAACAACAAAACCTTAGCTGAAGACACCAATAATGATGGTGTGGGTGATGGCGCGCTTTTAACTACAAATTTCACAACATTTGTGAAAACAATTTCTGGCACTGGAACAACCCTTAATTTGAGGGTTCGTTGTTTTACCAATGCTGGAAATGAAGAGATAGCTTTTGATAATTTTAGATTGCTGGAAGCATCATGTGTGATACCAACAATAGTATCAAATCCTGCAAACAGTTATATATGTGTTGGTGGTGATACTACTTTTGTGGTTAATGCAAATAATGCAACTGCTTACCAATGGCAAGAAGATTCTGGAAGTGGTTTTACCGATATTTCAAATGCTGGTATTTATTCAGGTGCAACCACCAATACATTAAGCATTTCTGGAACTAATTCTAATATGTCTGGTTATAACTATCGCTGTATAATTATAAATGGAGATTCAGCCTGTTATTCCATCTCAAATTCAGCATCTTTAAATTTGTCCAATATGATAACTTCTGGTTCAAAATCGGATATCACATGCTATGGGAATGCTGATGGTGCAGCAGCTGTGTCCGTATCTGGTGGTGTAACTCCATACTCTTATAATTGGGCACCTTATGGGGGAACTGGAAGTGTTGCCACTGGACTATCCGCAGGTGTTTATACTGTGACTGTCACAGATAATATTGGGTGTACCACATCAAGAAACTTCTTTATTATGGAACCACAAGAACTCGATGCTTCAGCAAGTTCTCAAATCAATGTGTCCTGTTATGGAGAAAGTAACGGACAAGCAACTGTTTCTGTTACAGGTGGTACTACAAGTTACACTTTTAATTGGACGGGTAGCCCTAATGGTGATGGTACAGATACTGTAACAGGTTTACCAGCTGGTCTTATAACCTGTTATGTTACAGATGCCAACGGTTGTACCGACTCTGTAAGCTTTACAATTACAGAACCTGATATGATTGATACTACCATAACTCAAAACAGTGCACAATTAACTGCAAATCAAGAAGGAGCTACCTATCAATGGTATCAATGTCCAAACACCTTATTGAATGGAGAGACAAATCAAAGTTTTGAAGCCACTGAAATTGGAGATTACAAAGTTGAAATTACACAGGGTTCCTGCACGGAAACTTCTGCTTGTGTAACGGTTTCTACGTTGTCTGTGAAACCTACGGAAGCAATTAGCAAATTTTTGATGTATCCTAACCCTAGCAGTGGAAGTTTTCATATTCAATCGGCTTTAGAAGGAGATTTTTACGTGGTCAACCTTTTGGGGCAAGTGGTAAAAACATTTGATGTAGAAGCGAATATTATGAAAACAATAGCTGTAAACGATTTACAAAATGGAATCTATTTTGTAAAACATCGTATAACAAATCAATCCCAAAAATTAATCATTAAAAACTAAATATATTTATTAAAAGTGTCGTATATCCAGTTGGATTGACACAAAAAAACCTCTCTAAAGCTTATTTAGAGAGGTTTTTTCTTCTGAAGTGTTTGTTAGCTTTCTGCAGGTTTTCCGTGAATTTCTTCAAATACCTCGTCAAAATTCGCTCTTAAGTAAGCCCTTAGTTTCTTTCTGTAATCGTCTTTCAACCATTCCACAAAATTATAAGTGCTTTTACTGATGCATTTGGTATAGCGATGAATTCTATAATCAATATCGTCACCCAGTTTTTTGGCAAGGTCCAAGGCATCGTAAACATCCTCACTGTTTTCGATACATATTTTGGCATGATGCTCAATGGAACGCTCCAAAACCACTTTGGATGACTCCCCATTTCTAACAGCACTGATATAGGTTTCCTTGATATTAAAGTAAACCACATCAGAATTTCCAAACTCAGCACGTAAATCGGCCGGCATTTCATACCTAAAGTTATCTTCCAGTTCTTCATCACTTAAAATATTATCCAGGTAATAGTTAGGGGATTTAAAGATGCGCTGCCAGTCCAAATCGGCTCCCCAAGGCCCAAAACGATGTAGGTTGTTCCCTAAATCGATAACCGTAAAGGTATTTTTGTTTTTTAAAATTCGGGATCCACGACCTATCATCTGGTAATAAAGGGTTAAGGATTTTGTAGCTCTATTTAGGATGATGGACTCTACGGTTGGCTCATCAAAACCTGTGGTTAAAATACTCACTGAGGTTAAAATGGCATCAGGTGTTTGGTTGAACCATTTAAGGATTTTACGACGCTCTTTTTTGGTGTTGGTATTGTCCAAATGTGCAATTGGATAACCTGCAGCACGAAAGGTATCGTACACATGCAAGGAGGTGTTGATCCCATTATTGAAAATAAGGGTTTTCTTCCCTTTGGAACGTTCTTCATAGGCTTGCATGAGCTTGCTAAGCATGTCGTTGTTGGTGTATAAATCTTCAGAAGACTTAACAGTATAATCGCCATTGGCACCAACAACCAAAGAGGTTAAACCTACGTTATAGGAATAAATGTCTGCTTTGGATAGGAATTTGTTTTTAATCAAGGACTCAATGGTTTCCCCAACAATCAACTCATCGTAATTGTCTTTCATCGGTAGTTTGATGTTGGAGCTTAAAGGCGTGGCCGTAACCCCTAAGATAAAAGACTTTTCAAAGTATTTAAACAACTTGGTAAAGGAGTTGTAATGAGCCTCGTCAATGATAACCAAACCAATATCCGAAATATCCAGTTTGTCTTCCTGCAAACGGTTGTTCAAGGTTTCTACCATGGCCACAAAACAACTGTATTGTGCTTGGTCGTCCAGGTTGGCCTTACTGCTTACTACTTTATTGACCACACCAAACTCTTCGAGCATGCTGGATGTTTGTCGGCATAACTCAATTCGGTGGGTCATTACCAACACCTTTTTTTTATGATGTTTTAGGTATTGTCTAACAATTTCAGAAAATATAACGGTTTTTCCTCCACCAGTTGGTAATTGATATAGTAAATGGTAATCTTCTGGAGCTTCTTCAAAGCATTTAAAAATCTTGTCTATAGCTCCTTTTTGATAGCTATAAAGGTCCTTCCCTACACGTCTGTCTTCTAATTCTAAAGATGTAACTGTCTTGCTCATAAATTTTGTAATGTGCAAAAATAAGGTGTTTTCTTAGTTTTTGTAGCTTTAAACCGAATAAAATTCTCAAGTTTTTTTAACATTTGCAGTTGATAAGATTCATTAATGAAACCTAAATTCATTTTAAAACACTCTCTTATTTTATTATATTATGTCCCATTCTAAAATCCATACCCATTTTAAACTCTACAAACCTTATGGATATTTAAGTCAGTTTGTTAATAATCAGAACAAAAGACGAAATAAAAAACTCTTGGGCTCACTTTATCCATTTCCTAAAAACTTGATGGCCATAGGCAGACTGGATGAGAAATCTGAAGGCTTGTTGTTGCTTACAACCCATGGAAAAGCCAGTGAATACATAAGAAGCTCTCAAATAGAAAAAGAATATTACGTATTGGTAGATGGGGTATTGACCTCTGAAGCCGTTTCTTGTTTAATACATGGTGTACGTATTTCGGTAAATGGACAACCGTACCTTGCGAAAGCCAAGGATGCTTATTTGTTTTTTGAAACACCAAATGTGCCAGATAGATTAGTAAGGGATGAAAAACATGGCCCAACCAGTTGGATATCAATAACCTTAACTGAAGGTAAGTTTAGACAGGTTAGAAAAATGACTGCAGCCATTGGCTTCCCTACATTACGCTTGGTGCGTGTTAGGATTGGTAACTATAGGTTGAACCAGATGCAACCAGGCGATGTGGAAGAAATAGAAACTATTCTTTAATTACGATAAGAGTGGCCTTGACACCTGTAGCCAAATTCCATACCCCAGTAGCAATAACATTTCCAGTACTGTCCAGAATTTGAAGTTCGGCAGTATTGGGACCGGAATCACCTTGATTTAAAGCTTGAAAGTCTATTTTATTGAAGCCTTCTACCAAATCCAATTGAAAGCCTTTAAAGGAAGATTGCAATTGCACATCAGACATGACCACATCGTCGTTAACAAAAATACGTACCCTATCACCATCAGGATATTGATGGTCTCTATAGATAACATTTACTTTGGATACTCCTGTTTTAAAATCCCCTAAATATTGATTGGTCGTACTGCCATTATCCCTGGAACCAGCTTCTTCTTTAGTGAATTGGGCGTGTTTTTTTATTTGTTTGGTGTATAATTCTGCTGGATTGCCAAAGGTTTCACTGCTAAACATGGAAAACCCTTTATCGTTAGGATCTGACATCTCGTTCTGTTTGGGAACAGACAAACCATTGATTTTATCGGAATTGGTATTGCTCAAACCTTTGTTTTCTATGGGTTTCGATTCCAATAACGATGTTCCCTGGCTACCTTCCTCACTTTTTACGGCAGGAATACTGGTTGATTCCCTACTGGCATCAATTTGTGAGAATACCGAAACAGAAAACAAACAACAAAAGATGAAACAAATGTATTTCATGGTTAAGCTTTATGATTATAATAATAAGTTCTTAAGAAAACTTATTAATTCAAAAATCGTACCTTAAAAAATAATATCCAATTTTTTATCAAAACTTTAATGAAATAGTTTTTAGAACAATTGAGTCCAGATTCCAGCATTTCCCTCCCCTATTGTTAAAAAATGTTAAATATCTATTATGTTATACATAGTACTGTAACAATTTTATATATCTATCGTCTATCTAGTAACAATCAATCATTTAAAACAAAACATTATGAGAACTTTAAACAGCAATCAAGTATCAGAAAGAACAACAACAAGTATAGGATATACCTGGAACAGCAAAAGACGATATAGATAAACCTATAGACACAATCATCAATCAAAAATAAAAATCAAGAAATCATGAGAACATTAAACAACAATCAATTAACAGAAAGACAAAGCAGTAGTAAAGGTTACACCTGGAACAGTAAAAGAAGATACAGATAGGTATCTAAAAGCAAATTTTTGTAAATCAATCTGTCTAAGTGTTAGGGCAGTAAAAAATCAATTATCATGAAAGCAGTTATTAAAATCTCCAGGGATTCTTACGGGAAAGTAAAACACCTTTCGGTTAATAAACTCATACAGAGGTTTAATAACTCAGATGAAGAACTTTGGACAGGCATTAAGCGTTTTGCTCATTGAATATTTTGAAATTAGCACAAAAAAAACCAGCAAGTTATTGCTGGTTTTTTTATTCATTGGTGTTTATTGTTGTCTCTTCTTTATTCATAACACCATAATGTATGGTTACTTTCCTTCTTCCCCAATGTTTTGCAGCTTTAACATCAGTTCCCATATAAATGTCAATTTTATTTTTCCAGCGTGAGTGCATTCTGTCCTTTACCAAATAGATGCCTTCCAGTCCTTCAATCTTCACAGGTGTATTATAATCAAGCCCCAAAGCCTGTAAATCCCTTGAAACAGCTATGTATTTTAAACCAGGCTTTAAACTGTCGCCAAAAGCAGTTATATGAGGGTTGCTATTTGTTTGATAGGCCAAAGAGTTGTAAGCAGAAGCTGTAACCTCTAATGGTTTCCAAGTATAAGGGTCATTAAACATAGTACAACCCGAGTTCCATACAAACAACGATAAAGTGAAAAAAAATTTAATAATCATCTTTTTATAAGCTAAAGTTTAAAGATACAATTTTTACTTAGATCTTAGATTCAATTTTGTTTTGTAACTTCACAAGACGAACCAACAAAACAAATACATGAAAACCAATGTATTAATTATCATATTTGCCATAGCATGTTTTTCCTGCAAAAATGATGTCAAACAAGTCCCTGAACAAGATATGAAAAACGATTCCCTTGCCCTAATGGAGCGCGCCAAAGCCATACATGAACGTATAATCACCATTGATACCCACGATGATTTTGAGTTAAGTAATTTTACGGATTCCATCAATTATACCCAAGATTTAAGTTCGCAAGTAACCTTGCCCAAAATGAAAACGGGAGGATTGGATGTTATTTGGCTAATTGTATATACGGGCCAGGACACCCTAACAAATACAGGCTATAAAAAAGCTTATTCTCAAGCGATGTCTAAATTTGATGCCATCCATAGATTGGTTGACGTGTATGCGCCAGACCAAATAGAATTGGCTTTAACGTCAGATGATGTTAAACGAATCCATGCTTCTGGAAAAAAGGTAGCGATGATTGGTGTCGAGAATGGTTTTCCAATTGGATTGGATATTAAAAATGTTGAAAAGTTCTACAATCTAGGAGCACGATATATGTCCTTGGCACACAATGGCCACAGTCAGTTAAGCGACAGTCATACAGGAGAAGCAGATGGCGTTTGGCTTAATAACGGATTAAGCGATCTTGGAAAAGAAGTGATTGGTGAAATGAACCGTTTGGGGATGATGATAGATGTGTCACATCCTTCCAAAGAAGCCATGAAGCAAATGATTGCACTAAGTAAAACACCAATTATAGCTTCACATTCGGCAGCTAGGGCCTTAAGTAATGAAAGTAGAAATCTGGACGACGAACAGTTGCAATGGTTAAAACAAAATGGTGGTGTGGTACAAGTGGTTGCTTTGGATGATTACTTAAACATCAACAAAATGAATACCAGGAACAAAAAAATAATAAGCATACAAAAACAAGTGGCTGATTCCTTAGGTGTTAAGTGGTACGCATCAAAAGAGGAAGTCATGGCGTTGAAACCACAAGAACAAAATGAATTTTTTGGATATTATAAAAAAGTGCTGGACCTGGCTAATGCCAAAGCCAATAAAATAGAAGGCTTCCCTCCTAACGTAAATGTAGCGGATTTAGTAGATCATATCGATTACATCGTTGAAAAAATTGGCATAGAACATGTTGGTATTAGTAGCGATTTTGATGGTGGTGGTGGTATTGAAGGTTGGAATGATGCTTCTGAAACCTTTAATGTCACTTTGGAATTGGTAAAACGTGGTTATACCGAAGAGGAAATCGACTTGATTTGGGGTGGGAATTTGTTGCGTGTATTGGACGAAGTTCAGGCTTATGCAAATTCTTTAAAATAAACCAGCTCAGTTTTAACAAAGTCGATAACACCAGTTATTATTATCTATTTAAGAATTCGTTCAGTTATTATTGAATAATTTTGCCACGAACACACGATTTAATTTTTACATCAAATTCATGTGTTCGTGGCAATAATACTAATAAGCCAACAACTCCTTCAAAGCTGTTTCAAACTTGCCTTTTGCTAAATATTGTGTTTCCAGTTGATTGATAAACGGAATAGGTGTTTCCATACTTGCCACACGTTTTACTGGTGCATCTAGGTCTTCAAAACAGTTTTCCATAATCAGGGAAGAAATATCCGAAGCAATACCACCAAACAAAGAATCTTCCTGTAAAACAATGGCACGACCGGTTTTCTTAACTGAAGCATAAATGGTTTCGGTGTCAAGAGGCTGTAAAGTCCTTAAATCTATAACATCTGCTTGAATGTCCGGATTGTTCTCCAGAGTCTCCAAAGCCCAATGTACTCCCGCTCCATAAGAGATTATGGTAACCTCATTCCCTTCTTTTAAAAGAGAAGCTTTTCCAAAGGGAAGTGTAAAGTAATCGGTTGGAACTTCTTGCCTGATGCTTCTATACAAGGCTTTATGTTCAAAGAACAATACAGGATTTGGATCGTTGATGGCGGTTGCCAATAAACCTTTGGCATCTAAAGGAAATGCGGGATAAACCACTTTTAAGCCAGGTGTTTTGGTAAACCATGCCTCATTGGTCTGCGAATGAAAAGGGCCTGCAGCCACTCCAGCACCACAAGGCATCCTTACTACCACATCGGCTTCTTGGTTCCATCTATAATGTGATTTGGCCAAATAATTGACCACAGGGTTAAAACCAGACGTAACAAAATCTGCAAATTGCATTTCAACAACAGCTTTCATACCTGCAATGGATAAGCCCATTCCGGCTTCTACGATGGCAGATTCACATATAGGCGTATTTCTTACACGATCTTTCCCAAAATGCTCAACAAAACCTTCGGTAATTTTAAAAACACCACCATATTCTGCAATATCTTGACCCATAATCACCAAATTATCATGTTGCTCCATGGATTGCTTTAAGCCTTCGGAAATGGCATCAATCAAACGGAGTTCCTTGGTGTTTGTATTTTGCGTAACTTCTTTATATTCAAAAGCTTTGTATACATCATTTAACTCAACGCTTTCGTCTGGAACAATGGCTTTTTCATCAAAGGCCATTTGAAGGTGTTCATTGATTTCATGAACAATAACTTCTTTAATAGCAACTTCTTCCGTTTCGGTTAAAAGCCCTTCCTCTTTAAGGTAGGCCTGATAATTTTCTAAAGGGTCTTTTTTAGCCCAAGCGTCCATTAAATCTTGAGGCACATATTTGGTACCACTAGCCTCCTCGTGCCCACGCATTCTAAAGGTTTTAAACTCCAGCAATACAGGACGTGGGTTTTGCCTGATGCTTTCAGCCAAGTCCCTTACTTTGGTGTAAACTTCAATGATGTTGTTACCATCTATAATATGGGATTCCATACCATAGCCTAAAGCACGATCTGCAATATCTTTACAGTTGTATTGTTCATTTGTTGGCGTGGAGAGTCCGTAACCATTGTTTTCCACACAAAACATAACAGGCAATTGCCAAACCGAAGCCACATTTAATGCTTCATGGAAATCGCCTTCGCTGGTACCACCTTCTCCAGTAAATACAGCTGTCACCTGATTTTTATTTTGAAGTTTGCTTGCCAGGGCAATCCCATCTGCAACACCCAATTGTGGTCCCAAATGGGAAATCATGCCCACAATCTTGAATTCTTGTGTTCCAAAATGAAACGACCTATCGCGACCTTTGGTGAAACCATTTGCTTTTCCTTGCCATTGACTGAACAAGCGATGCAATGGGATCTCCCTAGTTGTAAAAACCCCTAGATTTCGGTGCATGGGTAAAATATACTCCTCATTTTTTAAAGACATGGTAACTCCCACGGCAATAGCTTCTTGGCCAATGCCAGAAAACCATTTGGAGATTTTGCCCTGACGTAATAGAATAAGCATTTTCTCTTCTATTAATCTGGGCTTAAGCATGTTTTTGTATAATTCCAATAATTCGGCGGAATCCAAATTAGCTTTATTGTATTGTATTTCAGTAGGTATAGACACGTGCGTACTCATAAAAATTGTTTGTCAAATATAGTATAAATTGAGAATTACAATCGAAATTCTTAAAATAATTAGTGATCAAAACTTTATAATGTTTTCGTACATTTGTAATACATACTTATTAAAATAGATACCATGAATAATATACCTAGTGTTAATTTAAACGATTTCACTTCGGGAGATCCAGTAAGAAAGCAAAAGTTTGTTGATGAAATTGGTAAAGCTTATGAAGAGATAGGCTTTGTTGCCTTGAAAGGCCATTTTTTGGATGATGCCTTAGTGGATAAACTGTATAGTGAAGTGAAAAAATTCTTTGCACTTCCTTTGGAAACCAAACAGAAATATGAAATAGAAGGCATTGGTGGTCAAAGGGGATATATCTCTTTTGGAAAGGAAAGCGCCAAAGGCAAGAAAGAAGGCGATTTAAAAGAGTTCTGGCACTTTGGGCAGTATGTGGAAAACAATCCGAAACTGGAAGCAGAATATCCAAAAAACGTCGAGGTTGAAGAGCTTCCGGAATTTAATAAAGTAGGTAAGGAAACTTATAGAATGCTGGAAAAAACTGCCAAATATGTATTGCGTGCCTTGGCTTTGCATTTGGGCTTGGAAGAAACCTATTTTGACAATTACATCCATAATGGAAACAGCATCTTAAGACCTATCCACTATCCTCCAATCTTAGAAGAACCAAAAAACGCAGTTCGTGCTGCAGCTCATGGAGATATCAACCTCATTACCTTGTTAATGGGTGCCCAAGGACGTGGTTTGCAAGTTCAAAACCATAAAGGCGACTGGTTGGATGCCATTGCAGAACCTGATGAATTGATGATAAATGTTGGCGACATGCTTTCCAGGCATACCAATAACAAACTAAAATCTACCATTCACAGGGTAATCAATCCACCAAGGGAACTTTGGGGAACCTCGCGATACTCCATTCCGTTTTTTATGCATCCTGTGAGCGATATGAAATTGGATGTTTTGGAAAGTTGTATAGATGAAGACAACCCAAAACAATTTGAAGACATCACTGCAGGGGAATTCTTAAACGAACGTCTTGTTGAGTTGGGATTAATCAAGAAATAGCAGCTATGGATTTACAGGATCAATTAAAACAACTTTTTCCGGACCATAAACCAGACCCATCCACCCAAGAACCTGAGGAAGAAACCCAAGGTCTATGGATGCAAGAGGATCCTATTATCTGTAAATATGAAAAACGTAAAGGCAAACCCATTACCATTCTTGAAGGTTATACTGGAGCCACAGAAGATTTTAAAACCTTGGCCAAAGAGATAAAAACCACCTTAAGTGTTGGAGGCAGTTTTAAAGATGACAAAATCATGATTCAAGGGGATTTTAGGGATAAGATTATGGAAATCCTTAAAGATAAAGGTTTTCAGGTAAAACGTGTTGGAGGATAATGAGCCTAAACACCTTGCATATAACCAATGGAAGTAGTTTAACCACCTACTTAAAAGAACTTGATGTTCCTGGAGAGATATTAACTTGGCAGGAAATGTTGTGTGAAGGGCCTACTGCCAGAAATATAGATTCTGAAGAATTTTTAGCAAAACGAAAAGCCTTTTTAAACGAGTTTTACCAAATAGAAATCAACGAAACCGAGTACAAAAATGAATTGGCCATTTTAGATAATTCGGAAGCGTTTACTGAAATCATCCTTTGGTTTGAATACGACTTGTTTTGTCATATCAATCTCTTGGCGGTTATTAAATTGCTGAAAGAAAAAAACATCAAACTCCCACTCTATTTGGTTTGCAGCGGAAGGGTTAAGGGAGAAACCGAACTGAAAGGACTTTCAGAATTGAATACAGAGCAATTGTTGCAACATTATAAAGACAAAGTAAAATTAACGGAAGCAGATATTGACATGGCCATTTCCATTTGGGATATTTACTGTGGGAAAGACCATAACCTATTAAAACCTTATATCACGCAAAAGTCCTCTTTTAAATATCTTAGCAACTGTTTGAAAGCACATTTAAAACGGTTCCCGAACTTAAAATCCGGATTGAATGCCTTGGAAAAAAACATTCTTAGCATCATAAAAGAAAAAGAAGTAAAATCCAGAAACCAGTTAATGGGCTATGTGCTTAATTACCAAGGATATTATGGCTATGGAGATTTGCAAATTTACCGTTTAATAGATTTGCTTCAAATGTTTTACACGGAAGAAGACAACAAGATAAGTTTAAATAGAAAAGGTCATGAAGCTCTAATAGGCAATCATAATTTTTCTTATCAAATAAATAATAATTTGACTTTTGGAGGCATCAATCGCTTAGATTTTTCATACGATAGTCACACCAATAAATTAATTAAAACCCCATTAAATGTCAATTAAAGATTCAGAATTAATTTTAAATCCAGATGGTAGTATCTATCATTTAAATTTAAAACCAGAACATATTGCACACGATATCCTTTTGGTAGGAGACCAAGATCGTGTAGAGAAAATCACCAAACATTTTGACAGCATTGAATTTGCTACTCAAAAAAGAGAGTTTAAAACCCAAACAGGATATTATAAAGGCAAGAGATTAACGGTTCTTTCCACTGGCATTGGACCCGATAACATAGATATTGTTTTAAATGAGTTGGATGCTTTGGTGAATATCGATCTAAAAACCAGAAAACCCAAAGAGACCCATACCAGTCTTAATTTTGTTCGTGTTGGAACATCCGGTTCTTTGCAAGCCGATGTGCCTGTAGATGGTTTTGTTATCAGTTCTCATGGATTGGATTTAAATGGCATGCTGCATTTTTATAAAATAGATGATATTAGCAATCCAGAAATAGAAGAAGCTTTTGTTGCATTTACGAACTGGAATAACAAAAAAGCACGTCCTATAGTTATAAACAACAGTAAAAAATTGGAAGCAATTTTTGATGGCAATGAGGTATATAAGGGTTTAACAGCAACAGCTGGTGGTTTTTACGGCCCACAAGGGCGTGTGTTGCGATTGCCTTTGCAAGATCCAGATTTGAACAAAAAAATGGACACCTTTAGCTTTAATGGCATGAGAATTACCAATTTTGAAATGGAAACCTCTGTTATTTATGGCTTATCCAAACTGCTTGGTCACCATGCACTTTCATTAAATGCCATTATTGCCAACAGAGCCACAGGACAATTCAGTAAAGACCCAAAAGCTGTAGTGGAAAGACTTATTGCCTACACACTAAATAAACTGGTGTGATTTTTTTAATGCCTTTTGTATGGCAAATCAAATAATTTAAATGAAAACAATTCATATTGGAGGTGTTCCAGAGCATTTTAATTTAGCCTGGTATTTGGCACTTAAAAATGGGGATTTTAAAAAAGCTGGAATCAACTTAAGATGGGAAGATTATCCTAGTGGCACTGGAGCAATGACCAAGGCCTTAAGAAAAGGAAACATTGATTTGGCTGTTATTTTAACCGAAGGCATCATTAAAGATATCGTAGAAGGCAATCCCAGCAAAATAGTACAAACCTTTGTTCAAACCCCATTGATTTGGGGAATACACGTGGCTGCAAAATCAAATTACCAAACCATAGACCATTTAAAAGGAACCAAAGCTGCTATCAGTCGTTTTGGTTCTGGATCTCATTTAATGGCCTATATCAATGCCCAAAACAATCAATGGAATGTGAATACGGATTTAGACTTTGAAGTCGTTAAAAATGTGGAAGGTGCTGTGGAAGGTTTAACACAGGGTAAAGCCGATTATTTTATGTGGGAAAAATTCATGACTAAACCACTGGTAGATAAAGGTATCTTTAGACGTGTAGGAACCTGTCCAACGCCTTGGCCATGTTTTGTTGTTGCAGCTAGAATGGAGTCTTTGAAAACGCATCGCGATGAAATTAAAACCATATTGGAGATAATTAACCGTATTACAATAGATTTTAAAAACATCGCAGATATCGATAAGGTCATAGCCAATAGATACCATCAAAAAATTGAGGATGTGCAAGCGTGGTTATCCCTTACAGAATGGTCTCAAGACCTTATTTCAGAAGAAACCATACATAAAGTTCAAGATCAATTGTTGGCTTTGAATATTATTCCAAAAAAGTTGAATTATTCCGATTTGGTGACTCAAATCTAGTCTGTGATTTTAACATAAATATTCCTTAAGGATTTTTAAAATCAGCTAGAAATCACCGCTTTAAAAATGGCATTTTTCAGAAAATGTTAAAAAATATTTAATTTTTAACAATGAATCTCTTATATTTGTCGGTACAGGAGTTTAAAAAAAACAATTGCTTATGCTATTAACAATTACTTTAATCCTTTCTTTTTTAGTTGCCGTAAATTTTTTATTGCTGTTTTTTAGTTGTAACAAAACCACGCGACGTACTGATACTGTACAAAAACAGACAACCATCATTATTAAACCTGAGACTACCACGCAACAGGCTGTAAGCCAACTTGCTCCAACAGGTAGTTAGTTTTACTAAAATGTTTATTTCCAAACCAAAAGCCTCTATTGGCACTTAATGGAGAAGGATGTCCTGTTTCCAAGATAAAATGTTTGTGTTTGTCTATTAATTTTGCCTTCTTTTTCGCATATCCTCCCCAAAGTAAAAAGACTACTTGCTCTTTATGTTCATTAATTATTTTAATTACAGCATCTGTAAACTGTTCCCAACCTTTTTTTTGGTGACTTCCTGCCTCTCCTTCCCTAACGGTTAGTGTGGCGTTTAATAAAAACACACCTTGGTCTGCCCATTTGTTTAGATTACCACTTTTGGGATAAGGAATGCCTAAATCCTGTTCCAGTTCTTTAAAAATATTTATTAAAGAAGGAGGATGTGCCACATCTTCATTCACCGAAAAACACAATCCATGTGCTTGTCTATTTACATGATAAGGGTCTTGACCTATAATCACCACTTTTAAATTTTTAAAGGAAGTATGTGAAAACGCATTAAAGATGTCTGTAGCTGGAGGAAAACATGTGTTGTTTTCATATTCTTTGGAAATGAAATTGGATAAGTCCTGAAAATAAGGTTTTTCAAATTCTTCCTTTAAAAAAGGCAACCAACTTGGGTCTACATTAATTGTCATTTTATATCTTCGCTTTTAAGTTTCAACTAAAATAATACTATCTATATTCTAATTAAAATAATAAACACTTGAAAAATATAAAATTCCCAACAGCACAAACCATTTTATTGTTAATAGCAGCTATTGTAGCCCTTTTAACTTGGGTTATTCCTGCTGGAAAATACGATTCACTTTCTTACAACAAAGACACCAATACCTTTACTAGAAGCAGTATGGAAGGTTCCACCACCTTGGAGGCTACTCAAGAAACCTTGGAAACATTACAGGTGAAAATTCCTTTGGAAAAATTTACCAATGGAGACATATGGAAACCTATTTCCATTCCCAATACCTATCAGGAAGTGGAGCCAAGGCCTCAAGGGCTTCTCGCGTTTTTTAAATCGCCAATCAAAGGAATTATAGAGGCTGCTGATATTATTTTTCTTGTATTGATTATAGGTGGTTTAATTGGAATCATGAATCTTACAGGAGCTTTTGATGCAGGTATTTCATGGTTGGCGAAAACGTTAAAGGGTCATGAGTATGTCCTTATTATTTTGGTAACCATCTTGGTTGCATTAGGAGGTACTACTTTTGGCCTGGCAGAAGAAACCATAGCCTTCTACCCTATTTTAATCCCCATGTTCCTGGCAGCAAAATATGACGCCATTGTACCGTTGGCAGCTATTTATATAGGTTCCTCCATTGGTACCATGTGTTCAACCGTAAACCCATTTAGTGTCATCATTGCTTCTGATGCTGCTGGCATTAACTGGACTACAGGATTCACGGGAAGATTGATAATGCTTATTTTGGGAACCCTTATCTGTATTATTTATATTTTACGATATGCCAATAGAGTTAAAAAAGATCCTTCAAAATCCATTATCTATAGCCAAAAGGAACAAATTGAGGCTATGTTTGGAACCACTTCCAATGCTACTGTTGTATTGACCACTCGATTACGTCTCATCTTATTTGTGTTTGCCATGTGTTTTGTGGTAATGATATATGGGGTTTCTCAACTGGAATGGTGGTTTTTGGAAATGACAACGGTCTTTTTTGTTGGAGCCATTCTTATAGGTATTATTGCCAAAATTCAAGAAGCCAATTTTGTGGAAACCTTTGTTAAAGGCGCTGGAGATTTATTGGGAGTTGCCATTATTATTGGAATTGCAAGAGGTGTTTCGGTGTTGATGGAAGACGGTTTTATTAGCGATACTCTTTTGTTTCATTCCAGCAACCTAACCGAAGGAATGAACAAAGGTCTTTTTGCCAACGTTATGCTTTTTATTTATGGAGGGTTATCATTTTTTATCCCTAGTTCTTCCGGAATGGCTGTATTGACCATGCCTATTATGTCGCCACTAGCCGATACAGTAGGTTTTGGCAGGGAAATTATTGTGAATTGTTATCAATATGGAATGGGATTATTTGCTTTTATTAACCCAACAGGTTTAATTTTAGCATCTTTAGCAATTGTAAAAGTAGGATACAACAAATGGCTGAAATTTGTGATCCCGTTGGTTGTTATCCTAACAATTTTCACCATGATAGCTTTAACCATACAAGTGTATCTTTAAGACCTATTGATTTGTAACACTGTTTAAAAACTCCAAAATTTTAGTGTTGACCACCTCTGGCTGATCTACAGATAAAAAATGTCCTGCATTTTCAATTTTATCTCCTTGTCCATAAGGGATTAATTTTCTGGCCATAACCAGTGTTTTATCGTTATTTATCATATCATCATCTCCTATTAATACCAAAACTGGCATTTTTAAGGATTCAAAATCTTTTTTTGAGAATGGTTGCATGTCCATAACAAACTTATTGATGGAGTCTTTTTCCACACCAATGTAATATTGTTCCAAATAGGTTTTATTGATGTTGTCCACATTGCTGGACATGGACTTTAAGTTTTGTTCCATTTGCTTTTCTTTTGATGATAAGGCATAAATGATATTTTTAAGCAAATCGGCACTTGGTCTTATCCAAATAAAGGTTTGGGCAGGACTCAACAAAGTCATGCTTTTTATTCTGTCTTGATGGTTTAAGGCTAAATTTACGGCTAACCAACCACCTCTGGAAGCTCCAATAATATGATAGCTCTCCAATTTAAGCTTGTTTAGGATTTCTTGATACCAAGCTGCAATTTGCGTTACATTTTCTATGTCTTTGGTTTTATAGGATTTTCCTGGTTCCAAAATAAAATCGATGGCAAACACACGATATTCCTGGCTTAAGGTTTCTATATTAGGATACCACATGGTAGAACTGGCATTCATTCCATGCAATAAAACCAAAGGTTCACCAGATTCCGGACCACTCACAACCACATGTGCCGTTCCATAGGTTGTAGGTATGTATAATTCCTCATAAGGCACCTTCCATATTTTTAATGTGGCATCATAAGCATCAAAATAAAGCTTGTTTTCTTGGGAAGGTGATGTGATATATTCAGGCTTTTTAGTGTATTTTAAATAGTCTTTTTTGCAACTTACCATCATTGCAAATATGAACACCAAGCTAAAAAAAATTCTATATTTCATATATAATATGTTAGTCTTTCAAAATTAATCAATATAAATGGTATCAAATAATAAGCTTCCTGTTAGTTTTAAAACATATTGTGTAAATTAGCATGTTTTAAAAAAGTTGCTTTTAGAAGCAAAAAAACATGATACACATTCATAATAAAACCCTTCAAGACCTAGAATTTTCAACTGTTTTGCAACAAATAAGCGAATTGTGCATTACAGCTTTGGGTCATGAACAAACTTTAAAAATTGAACCATTTAAAAGTAAGGAAGCCGTTTTAAACAGTTTAACGCTAACGAATGAATTTTTAGCTTCATTTTACAACGACAACCGAATTCCCAATCATGGTTTTGAAACCATAGCCAAGGAACTAAAGCTGCTAAACATTGAAAACACTTATTTGGAAGCTCATAGCTTGAAGAAAATTGTGGCTATTTCCTTGACCTCAAACGAGATCATCAGGTTTTTAAAAAAGTTTGAGGAATATTATCCAAAATTATATGAATTTGCTTCAAATATTGAAGTCACCAAAGTTATTATTGATCAAATAGACCTTATTATTGATAGATTTGGAGATGTAAAGGATACGGCATCACCTCTCCTTTCAGAATTAAGACAGGAGATCAACAAAATTAAAGGTAAAATCAATCAGAGTTTCACCACAGCGTTAAACAGCTACCATCAGCTCGATTATTTGGATGACATCAGGGAATCGGTTGTGGACAACAAACGTGTGCTTGCCGTTAAAGCCATGTACAGACGCAAGGTAAAAGGTGCCATTATGGGAGGAAGTAAAACAGGTAGCATTGTGTATATAGAACCTGAAACCACCTTACAGCACACCAGGGAATTAAACAATTTGGAATATGAAGAACACGAAGAAGTTATTAGGGTTTTAAAGTCCTTAACAAACTTTATTCGGCCGTTTTTGCCACTTTTGAAACAATATCAAGAGTTTTTAACCGAAATGGATGTGATTTCTGCCAAAGCCAAATATGCCAAATCCTTGAACGCTGTTTTACCAGAAATCAACACCAACCGAAAATTGTTTTTACGTGATGCCTATCATCCCTTATTATACCTTAGTAATTTAAAAAAGAAAGCCAAAACCTATCCTCAAAGTATTGAGCTAAACCAGGAAAATAGAATCATTGTGATTTCCGGGCCCAATGCTGGAGGAAAAAGCATCACGCTTAAAACGGTTGGTTTACTGCAATTAATGCTTCAAAGTGGTATGTTAATTCCGGTTCACGAACGTAGTAGCGTGTATTTATTCGATAGGATTATTACAGATATAGGCGATAATCAATCTATAGAAAACCATTTAAGCACCTATAGCTATCGCTTAAAACAGATGAACTATTTCCTGAAAAAATGCAATAAAAACACTTTGTTTTTAATTGATGAATTTGGAACAGGTTCTGACCCTGAGTTGGGAGGTGCTTTAGCAGAGACGTTTCTTGAAGAATTTTACCATCGTGAAGCCTTTGGGATTATTACAACCCACTACTCCAACCTTAAAATTTTGGCCAACGAGTTGCCCTATATGCAAAATGCCAATATGATGTTTGATGAAAAAACCCTGGAACCCATTTATAAATTGGCCTTGGGACAGGCAGGAAGTAGTTTTACTTTTGAAGTGGCTCAAAAAAATGGGATTCCCTACGGTTTGATAAACAGGGCCAAAAAGAAAATAGAAAAAGGCAAAGTAAGATTTGATAGAACCATAGCTAAACTTCAAAAGGAGCGTTCCAAATTAGAAAAAACAGAACAATCCTTAAAAGTCAATGAGCGAAAAAAGCAAAGTGAAGCCGAAAAATTGGAAGAAATCAATGCCAAAATCCAAAAAAAACTGGAAAGCTATCAAGAATTGTATGATAGCAATCAACGTTTAATATATTTAGGACAAAAAATAGACGATCTATCGGAAAAGTATTTTAACAACAAACAAAAGCGGGATTTGATGAATGAGTTGTTCAAAATCGTTCAAATTGAAAATTCCAAGCGAAAAAAGGTTTCTGTAAAGCAGAAAAAAGCAGAAAAAGCCAAGGAAAAACAAGTAAAGCTAGAAGTAGAGAAATCGGTTGAAGTTATTCGAAAAAAGAAAAAGGCAGCCAAGAAAAAAGAAGCTTTAAAACCACCTACACCCAAACCAACTTTAAAAGTAGGCGATCGTGTAAGACTGGAAGATGGTCGCGCTGTTGGTAGCATAGACAGTATAGAAAAAAATAAAGCCATAGTTAATTATGGCATGTTTACAACCAAAGTAAGTTTGGAACAGTTGGAGCTGGTAGAAGCCATAAAGTAGCATGATACAAAATTTGCCAAAAAATAAACAACTTATTCTTTTTGATGGTGTTTGCAACCTTTGCAATGCCAGTGTGCAATACGTTATAAAACACGATAAAAACAATGTATTTATGTTTGCACCTTTACAAGGTGAAACAGGACAACTTATTATT